>DAIRVF010000078.1:0-5632 GCA_036802965.1 Zestosphaera sp. | reverse complement strand
GCTTCACATACCCTTAATAATTAACGGCTTCAGCATATTGACCAGTATCGGCGGATTCATGAATAAGGAGAGGATTTCGAGACCCGTGATAATAACGGAAGATATGAGGATAGCTCCGAACAAATCGAGTAAGGCGCCGGTCACGTTAGTCCAATTACTGGTATTGAGGAAACCTCTCACCGAGAGAGAATTAGTAAAGCTCTACACCCTCTTCATACTCTTAAACACGGTCTTTTCACTAATTGTTTACCACGTATTAGCTAACTTGTGATACCTGATTATCACGTTAAAGGATGTAGTGCCCTTTCCCTGAAACTTCCGTTACCCAAAATCTAAGATTGAGGGATTTGCTTAACTCGTTTAAAGCCCTAATAACTCTCTTACCTTTCCTCCAATCCTCGACAAAACCGTAGATTGCGGGCCCCCAACTACTTTGCCCTAACGCCTTAATACCGTTCTTACTCAGTGTTTCAGCTATTGCCGAGGATTCCTCGCTAGAGAATATGCCGCCCTGGTACTTACTGAAGTACTGACCTGCAAGCAATTGTATTCTAGACAAAGCCTTACTAAAAATGCTGAAATCGCCTAGTCTAACCGAGGTTATTAAGTGGGTGAAGAGAGCGTAGAGTTCTGCTTGTTTTTCATGCGGCTCCACACTACTTAACGCGGGCTCCTCTTCCCTCTCGTGAAAACCTCTAACACCCTCCGGCAACACTATTAAAACCTTCCACTTAGGAGGTCTTAACCTAGCTAACAACTCAGGATACTTAAGAATACCGTCCCCTCGAAACACGCCAGTGTCTGCCACGAACCCACCGTACAAGAAGGTATAAATACCTATGCCTGAGACATGACCCACACCCAGTTTCCTAGCTAAGTGATCTATAGGGTCGTTAGTCTCAACGTAACCGAGGATTTTAAGTGATTTGAGTAAGCCCATGACCAGCTTGGTTCTCGATCCAAGACCCACGTGATGTTTTAAGAAACCAGAAATCTCTACAGTCAAACCATCTTCGATATTAAGCTCGCTTAACACTCCCGCAATTATCTTCTCAGATTCTTCAGTAGGGGTCTTCATTGCGAGTTTCCCTTCAGTCCTGGAAACCTTCATTATTATGAAAGGTTCTTTCACTGCTATCCCGGTAGACCCGAAAAGGTATGGCAGGTCCTTATACCTGTAAAAACCTAGGTGGAGCCTGTAAGGTATTCTCAACCTCACGCTACGTGAGTTATCTTGCATCTCCAGCCCAACCTCATCAATTCAATTAAGACTTTACACCAATAAAGCTTTCTTTTCTTTACCGGGGTTGCCGGAACCTCGTTTTCTAGGTGCGGCTTAGAATACCTACTCACGAGTCCTTCATAATCGAAGCCTACAAGCCCTACCTCAATTGCCTCATTCGCGAGAGCTAAGTATACGGCTCTATCCCCGTCGGTGAAGCCTCCGGAGAAACTTATGTTAGATGTCGTGTGTAAGACTTGGGAAGTACCTAAGACTCTCTTCTCTTTCAATAATGGGATCCAGTGCTTTACCTTCTCCACGTTATCCCCGTGAGCGTGCACCACGATAAATCCGTCGAAAGACAATAGGTCGTTTAAGCTAACGCCATCAAGATCCGTGACCACCACGTGAGGCTCCACACTTACATGCCGACAACACCTTAACGCGCCATCAGCAGCTATCACTACGTCGTAGAGACTCACTAACTCAGAGACCCTCACGCAACTCAGGCCTGCACCAACCACCAAGACTCTTGAGTCTTTAATGAGTTTCCTCAAATCCCGCAATACCTCATCACGTCCCCTACTAAACCCCTGCAATATTATATTCAGGGTCTCGGCCGCCGTGAAGTCTTCATCATGGCTAAACCCGAACTCACGCCTAATGACATCATGTAAGGAAGCCCACGCCAAACTGTCCAATGACCCCCACCAAAAACAGAACACTTAAGGTAAATTTAACTTATCACCTTATTGTTAAGTATTTTTAAGGTGGTGGGGACGGAGATTGTTAATAAGTTCCTTAGGTTCGGCTATCACGAATCAATAGCTGTGACTTTAAACAATGAATTAGAGCCTCACGCGGCTCCGATGGGTGTAGAGTATGATGAGCCGCACCTAATACTCAAGCCTTATAGAAACACCAAGACTTACGCAAACCTCATTTCAGACCCCCATTATCCTTAAACTTCACGAGTGACTCAAGATACTTTTTCAAAGCTATATTTTGTCAGAAAGAACTGGTTTTCGATTTCATTGATCGAGGTGAGGTGCCGGTAATTAGAGGTGATTTTGATTTATATGTGGTGGGGCGAGCTAAACTTTCAGGTATGGCTGGTGAGAGAGCGGTTTTCTTGGTTACGGCTGAGAAGGTTTATGAAGGTCCTGGATCTAGGTTAGCTTTAAGTAGAGCTAATAACGCCTTACTTGAAGCGCTAGTTTACTACACTAAGGTTGTCGCGTTAGTTAATGAAGGATATAAAGACTTAACAGAGTACCTCAATTTATTAAGAATAAACCTCAATTTAGTTAGGAAGCTGGGGAGTCATGAACTAATTGAGATGGCTAACATCGTTGAGGGGAAGTTAAATGGATTATTAGGTGATGTGCTGGAATGAGTTTAATTAGAGCGGTCTTTTTAGGTTTGTTGGTCGGGCTTCTTCAAGGGTTTGTCGATACCTACGGATATGCTGTGACAGGCTACACTACAGCGGAAATAGCTGGCGTGGTCTCGGCTATAATCTTTCTCATTTTGTATAGAGCGACCTTCAGAAAAACACCTACAGTTTTTGAGCATTTCATAGGGGTTGCGGTAGCTGCCGGAATCTCTATTTCGACTACTCTGACGGCGGGCATGTACATTACTTACACGATGCTTCACGCCTACGGGGATGCCGAGGTCTTAGACCTCCCTTCATGGACTTACTACACGGGTTTCCTAAGTCTTGATACCCTGCTGTTCTACTCTTACGCTACCGCGGTCTCTGTTTCAGGATCTCTAATCGCTTACGTTTTCTATAAACACTATATAGAGAAGGAGAAACTGCCCTACCCTATAGGTTCCTCCATAGCCAGGGTCATTCAGATAGGTAAGGTGCTGAAGAAAGGGTACTTAGCTTTATCGATATCTCTGGGTTTCTTAACTCAGCTCCTCATAATGTATTCTGGCGGGTTAACACTTGATGTAACGCCGGTTATGCAGAAAATAATGCCGGGGACTGCCTTAGCTCTAACCTTAGATGTCTTCGTTTTGATGTTGGCTCTACTGATACCGCTCAATACTTCGCTCGGAATAGGTATTGGCAACATACTGACTTACTTGCTCGTGACGCCCTTGCTCGCGTCACTAGGTCTCTTAATATCCTTGCCTTCCCTAGATAACCACGCGCTAGCTACGGCGGCCGCCCCCTACATAGCGTCATTAATTAGTGGCTTCCTGCTGATAGCGTCCTCATATTATGTGGTCGTGAGCAGGAGCTACTTCAAAACCTCGCTGAGGTACGTGTACTCAAGCAAGTACCTGACACGCTACCTACTCTTATCAATCCTCTTAATAATTAGCTTAGCTATCCCGTTAATCCTCTTACGTAAAGTCTCCATAACTACCCTCTCAGCAGTCCCTATCCTCGTAGTCCTCCACCTATTCCTGACGATCTTTACTTTAAGGGTTGCCGGGGAGGCTGGAACCGTATCACAAGCTACGCTACCCGTAGTCACCTTAACCTTGTTTTCGTTCGGGGCTAGAGGCGCTACCCCCTACGTGTTTTTAGACCCTTACACAGGGGTCCCCATGCCCCAGTTCGTGGCTGCTAACACGCTCAACTACATTAAAGCTGGTAAAACCCTTGAGATTAGGGCTGAGGTGTCGACTTTCCTGCCAGCGCTGCTAATGCTTTTAGGTGCGCCGATAACCTTGCTTTACGGCCACGTATTACTTAACACTTTCGGTCTTACATCCCCTAAACTCAATCTTCTTAGGTGGATTCCGCTCGTTATGTGGATGAATAACCTCTATAGCGGGAACTTATCTTCTTTTAACGTATACTCCATACTCATAGGCCTACTCATGGCGTCTCTCCTCATAGCCATGTTTAAATTCTTAGGTCTTAGTGGCATATCGTTATTTGGTATACTGATCGGGGTCACTCTAACGCCTGATTTAGGCATGCTCTTCCTGATAGCTTCATTAATTAAGTACGTGGCTTTTAGAATAGGTGTCGATGTTTACGAATCCCTAATCACGTACTCTAGCCTAGTTCTAGCAGGCGCTGGCTTGGGGGTAGCTACCTCAGTATTAATGAGTTTGGTCGGGGTGATATAATCGTCAATACTGTGTTCTTCCTCCTCATCTATCTTCTCGTTGCGGTAGCTGTGGGTTACGCAGCCATCAAATACGTTAGGGCAGAGTCCGGAATGATTAGGGAATACAAGACCGTCATTAAGGCCAGGCTAGCAAGGTTGGTCGGTATCTATAAGTTAAGCTTACTAATACTTAGAAAACCCTTCACTTATTTGGTGATACTGGCAACAATCCTCTCCGTCATAGCTTCAGGACTCAACACTAAGTACGAGAACAATTTAGTGGTAGTGAGGGACTCAGCAATCACGGGCGATTCACACACCATGCTAATCAGGTTCAGCGAACCTGTCAGCGTCGAAGCTTGCTCAACATTATTAAATGGTTTAAGCTTGAAAGGCCACTGCACCTACTACTACAGGGTAATTCTAGACCACCCATACCAACTAAAGAAGAGCAAGAAATTAATATACGTGGTGTTAGGGGTTGAGGAGGAGGTCTTAAAGAGCTTAGGGCTTGATGGAAGATTATCTGAGTTCTCGTTTGGTTATTCTGAGATCTCTGAAGAACGCGCGTCAGATTCTATGATAATAGACGAAAAGGTCTTGGAAGTAACTTTAATTCGCGTGAACGGTAGCTTGCTCGCGAATTATCTAATATTCTATAAAACCCCGATAATACCTATTCAGGGCTATGTGGGGACAGAACCTCTCACCGTGCCCTTACAACACGTCTTGATATCAACATATGATAACGTGATGAAGCTTGCGAATAGCAGCAAACCACTAGCTACGGACATAGTAGTAACTAACTTAAGTGAGTTTACCGAGCCTCTAAAAGTTTTTGAGTTTCTTGAGGAACGATACCCCGTCACTGAAGTCGCCGTGACAGGAAGCGGTTACGTGATGTACGTATCGGAGGTTCGCATACCAACGCCAGACTCCCTAATCTCAGCTATTCTCTCGTCAATAACTGCTTCAATCATAATAATATCAATATTTTCCTCCACCACACCTTACTTAACGGAGTTAAGGAATAAGATATTCCTCATGGGTTTTCAGCCGTGGGCGATGACTATAGTCATGGTCGGTTATACTTTGACATCAATAATGCTTCCAGGGCTAATCACGCTCACATACATCTTCATCTCGATGGGGGGTGCATCAACGCTGAACTCCATGGTAACCCTGATCACTTCATGGCTTACTTCAACCATTTACATAGTTTTAAGGACTAAGCCAGAAAAGCTAGTTACTGAAGCTTACATGCCTCCGGCCTTTAGATACGTCCTCATATCTTCCGTGACTGACGTGAGGAAGTTAACTGAGTATATTG
>DAIRVF010000077.1:0-5685 GCA_036802965.1 Zestosphaera sp. | reverse complement strand
CCTGTAACTCGTTGATATTATTAGTGGGGTTACGAGTATTGATTCACCTATTATTATCGCTTGCGGGGTGTACAAGAGCTTCAGCGAGGCTAGCGGTCCTGAAGAGCTGAGAATGAAGTATAGGAGAAGCCCGAGCAAGACCGTCGGCATACCCACCAACGTCTCCACTATAGTTTCAAGAAGTCTTGATCTTCCCTTAAGTGCTAGGTAATAGGAAGCTGGGATACTCCACGTGAGTGATAATAGGGTTGCAACGCCGGATACGTAGATAGATCTTAAGATGGTGTTCAGGGTCTCAATAGTTAACATAAGATCACCTCAACCCTGAAGCAAGCACATCCCATAATCCCTGAATGACTAGCTCCTTATCTTTCGCCGGGTAAAATAGTGGTCTCCCATACTCGCTAACCCCGAAACTACCTACCAGTTCTTGTTGTTTTTCGTAAACGAAGTTTATGAAGAGCTCCGCGTACTTCTTCTCAAGACTATTACAACCTTCTACTACGTAAGCGCTATATACGTTGATCGTGAGATTATCTTCTTTATTCTCGTAAAGTATTCTCAACCTACTTAATCTCCCGCTATTCTCGAGTTTTAAGTAGGTTCCTATGTCACTTAACGTATATGAACTTAACTCGTTAGCTATTACTAGCGCTTCACTCATTCCGCAACCGCAGTCTAAGTACCACCTAGCCCCCTCAACACTTAAACCAGTCAGTCCCCACACACTTAATTCTCTAACGTGGGTTCCTGATTTATCCCCTCTACTAATAAAAGATGTTCTGCTTTCTTCGCCAGCGTAATATATCTTTTTGAAAACCTCCACTAAATTACTAGAATTAGAAACGTTAGCAGGATCTTCGGCAGGACCTACGATCACGAAGTAATTATACGCAAAGATTTTCCTGTCCTTAATAACGCCTTTATCAATATACTGCTTCTCCAGACTTGGTTCATGAATGAGTACCGCGCAGACATCCCTCCTCTCAGCTAGCTTAAGAGCGGCTCCAGTCCCTACAGCAACAAACTCTACCCTAGCCTCAGGATATACGATGCTGAAGCTAGAGGCCAGGTAGTCCGCTAACCCGGTAGCGTATAAAGAAGTAGTAGTTGAGACCCTAACACGCACAACACCATCACCAGCGCTCAGGAAAGCATAAGATAAGAGAAGAGCTATCACAACTACTAATATGGTTAAGAAAATAGGTACGCGTGCAGCGCCACGCATCAGTCAGCACCCTCTAGTTAAACAACACGCGAACCTAAAAACGTTATTAAAGGTCTTATCAGTAATCATAGGACTTACATAAACAGGTCGCTAACGTCATAAATACATCGAGCTTATAAATTAAGGTATCTTGAAGAAAATATGTTCTTATTTCTTTCACGAACCACAGTAAAAGAGCAAGATTTAAATTACTTTGAGAAACAATTATATCTTGAGGTGAAATCTTGAGACATCCATCCTTACTAAGATATCTCTCCATACTCATAGTAATCTCCTTAATAGTCCCAGTAACACTCCCATTGACTACTACATCCGCATTAACAAAGTCCTTAAATACTTCAAGTTCTTCAAGTACTCAAGCATACGTTAGCCCAGTATTGCTAGATGATGATTTCTGGAAGTATGGTGCGTATGTTGAGGATCCTGCGTTCTTATCTTTCGAGTCTCCGGTTAGTGAGGATGTAGATTTCTACGTAGTCAACGAAAACACGGAGTTAGGGAGGGTTATAGTAGTCCTCGAGAAGGGCTTAGCGCCTACGATCCTGAAAGGTAAGGTTAGGGGATTACTGGGCGTGCTCCCAACACATCTATATAACGTGGTTCTTACAGTAATATCAAGGGACGACCTAAGAGAACTCGCTAATACTCGGGGAGTTTTAGCTGTATTACCTGACGTAAGGATTGACGCGTTAATCAATAAGGAGATTCAGTCTTTGAGAGAGTATGAGGAGGCAGCTCAAGAGTTAGGTAATGATTATCAGGCTGCCGAGACTGGAGGTAGTTATCATTACACACTCAACATAACGAGATCTATAGACGTGTGGTTAGACTACGATATAAGAGGTGAGGATGTTAAGTTAGCTATAATTGATACGGGAGTTGATTACGGATCTCCCGGTTTAGGTCTGAGCGCCATAGCGAGAGACGAGCATGGGTTACCGATGATATTCGACGCCAGTAGCTTGGGGCTCGTATTAACTCCCGTAGAAGCGCAGGAAGTTGGCGATGGATATATCTACGTTAACGCTTCTGAGTTGTATGTCTTCTACCCACCCTACTACGTATATAAGTGGACTGACCAATTGCACGTAAGGGTTAGTGGGTGCAGGAGCTATACTGGGTGGTTACCATTCCCAAGCGGGAGTAAATGGTACGTAGGCAACATATCTAGATACGGTGACGTGAAGTTTGGCTTAATGATTCAGTACATGACGGCCTCCGTAGGCGGTGTGTCAACCACTATAGTATACACTATCCCGGTCATAGTAGTCGATAGCGACGGCGACGAGTTCTACGATACATTGTACGCTGACACCACCACAGCCCTCTACTTATTACGCGTAGCTCTCTCACCCTCGCCGTGCTCCGTAACGATACCGAACGCGCCGGTGACCCCCGATTATTCTTTCGCTGACGAGGAACCCATCACATACGGTAACGAAGTGATATTTAGAGATCTCAACGGTGACGGCATATCCGATTACTCGGTCGGTGCTTTAGCTGGGTACGTGCATGACGCGGTTTTCGCGATTTTACTCGAGAAGACTGACTGGCTTGATGTGAACGTACCCACGTTACCCCCGCTATACGGCTACAATACTGTAGGGGTTGTTGGCGGTGGTCTTCCTGAGGTGTGGAGCGGGGAGCCTGTAGCGATGATTTGGCCTGGTCTAGATCCTCACGGCGACTACGTCGTTATAGAGTACGACTACAACAGTCACGGAACTTTCTGTGCTAACACTGCCGCAGGAAGAGATTACTACGCTCAGACAGGCTATGGTGTTAGGAGCATCGCTGGTCAAGCACCGGAAACTAAGATAGCTGCTTCACCGGCTCTATACTACGGTACTGTAGCGGTCTCACTATACTTCTTCAGCGGTTTCGATCTAGTGAGTCCATACGGTAACGGCTCCGCCTACATGTGGCCTGCGTTACTCACCAACCCGTGGATAGCTTTCGAGGGCTGGAACTGGAGTTGGGAGTACTTGGGAGAGCATCAGGTGGACATAACGAGTAACTCGTACGGTATTAGCGGGTGGGCTCTCTGGGGCTGGGTTTCTGGCATGGATCCTGAAAGCGCTGTCTTCGATTATACGACGATAATTTCAGGAACTACCCACTTCATTGCCGTAGGCAACGGCGGCCCCGGATGGGGCACTATAGCAGCGCCGGCTTCCTCGACCCTAGCTATAGGTGTCGGTGCCGCAACAGAATTCACTTACAGACCGATCTACGGTTACTACTGGCCGGGCTCCAGCAGGCAGGTAATAGGCTGGAGTAATAGAGGTCCTACGGAACTGGGTGTGATTAAACCGGACGTAGTCGCTGTAGGGGCTTTTGCGTGGAGTATAGGCAGGACTTGGGAAGCGTTAGGTTCGAGAACTTTGAATGGCATCTTAGTACATGCGTTATTCAGTGGAACTAGTCAAGCCACTCCTATGGCCGCCGGCGTTGGAGCTCTAGTAGTGTCGGCATACAAGAGCGTAAGTGGTTCTAGGATGCCGCCTTACCTGCTTAAGACAATATTGATGAACACCGCTCAGGACATGGGATTTGATGAGTTATCTCAAGGAGCCGGGTTCGTAGATGCTTATAAAGCTGTCACAGCCGTCGTTGACCCAAGCTTCCCAAGAGTTTACTCACCGAACATATTGCGTGACTTAATCTCGGAAATGGGTAGTAGCTATTCTTCCTTCACTTACGGAGGATCTATTGATGGTGTTTGGTACGAGCCGAAGATATTCATACCTTCCGTTAGGTCTGGATCTAGGGTCATGAGGCAACTAATAGTTGAAGGTGCTGGAAGCTATAAGATTTACCCAGTCAGGTTACAGAGTGTTGGTTATGTAGGGTTATGTAATATCACGACAGGAGTTCTTGACCCAGCTTACATAACCTCGTGTGTTGGTGAGGACATAGCGTTCAACGTTGATGCCGCAACTCGTTACGGTCATCTGGTCATAGACATGGAAGTTCTCAAACAATACGACTTCTTCGAGATCGAGGTAGTGTTTCCGTTTAAGTATTTTGAGAGTGGAGGCAGGACGGGAACGTTCAACGTGAGGATACCTACTACGGTGTTAGAACTTGCTTACTGGATTGACGTAGGCGGTGATGGGGTCTTCTCATGGTCTGAGACCGCCAGGATGTACTACGACATAAGAAGAGCTAATGCTGTGAGGATTCAGGTAGGTGATTTAGAGGGGCAGATCGAGGAGATAGAGAATTTGGCCAGGGTCTACATGGGTGTCAACCCGGCACAACTACCTAGACACTTAGTCGTTAGAATCGGTGTCTCCGGCGCTACTTTTAGAGGGGTCCTACCCATAAAGGCTAGGGTTGTAGGGTATAAGTATGTTCCGTGGAACGACTTGACAATCATACCCTCTAGATTCACTAGCTCAGGTCTCGTGAGAGTTAACGTTCTCGTTAAGGGTCCTGCAAGACCAGGATTCTATAGTGGTTACGTGGTCGTTGAGGAGACTACACGCGCTCACAAATCCTTGGTTCCGGTCTCCTTCTTCGTACCGATAGAACTTAGAACCCCGTCCAGCTACGTATTGTCTCCCTACACTGAGGGAAGGCAGTACAGGAACACGTACCTTAGAGGAGCCTTCGATTACACATGGAGATATGAGTCAGGTGATTGGAGAGTCTTCAAGGTTTACGTTCCACCAACTTTCAAGAACTTATGGGCTTTAGGAGTTAGAGTCACGTGGCCAACACACAACGAACCAGCATATGCCAGTAACCTAGACGTCCACCTCTACGGTCCATACACATACTACATGGTCGAGGAAGAAACGAATATAGTGTATCAATACAGCGTTTCCGGGGCTCAACTAGCTGCTGAGTTAAGTAGAGATCCACGTGGTGGCGGTAGTTATAACCCGACAAGATTCTGGGATTCCGTAGGTCCTGGTGAATCACTGATTATATCCCCCATAACCTCAACCGGTGTTTACAGAGTAGTCGTTAGGAATATTCAGTTTAGTGGCGCAAGTTATGAAGAGCCCTTCACTCTAGAACTAATACCTATGACTCTCAGCGTTAAGTATAGTTACTCCCCAACTAGTAGGGTAGGGTTAGCTGAAGTAACTATTACAGGACTCAACGAGCTATTCCCGGAGGAGGTTGTGGTAGTCGGTGAGGGAATAGTTAAACCAGTAGGTAGGACAACGTACTACTATATCCCAGACCTGGCAGAGTATGGGATAATCTTAGAGATTAGCCCACCAGTAATCAGCGGCAACACATACAAGTTCAACGTAACCATGAGTTTCTCGCCTAGCGTGAGTAAAGGACGCTATATTATACCCTTAAGCGCTACCACGCCGTTCCCCGTAACAACAGTTGGTTGGGTTGATTCCGGCTCTTCCACGGTGTATTTCAGCTGGTATAAGGTACCGATATATTTGAAATTCACCTTAAGTTATAACAGGATAATAGGGTAAGAA
>DAIRVF010000076.1:0-5689 GCA_036802965.1 Zestosphaera sp. | reverse complement strand
CCCTACAGGAAGACTCTAGGCATATCTGTTGACGGCGGCTTCGCCGAGTACGTGGTGAGTAGGTATGATTTAGTACACGTGGTGAATGATTTAACCCCTATTCAAGCGGCTTTTGTCGAGCCTCTCGCCTCCGTGGTTGAGATGGTTGAATTAGCGCCGTTGTCACGTAACGCAAATGTAGCGGTAATAGGGGTTGGGACTATTGGACTCTTGGCTTTAGGACTTCTCTCAAAGCTTTATGAACCGAGGCTCCTAGTAGCCGTAGCGAGACCTGATACACCTAAAAAGAATATAGCGCTTGAGATGGGCGCGCATGAGGTATTATCTGATGAGGAATTAAATGAGGTAGTTGCTAGGGAAACGCCTGAAGGTGCAGGGTTTGATTACGTGGTGGAGGCTTCAGGCAACCCTGAGGGACTTCAGAAAGCCGTTGAGATAGTGAGACCGCGTGGCGTTATAGCCGTTAAGTCCACCCACGGCATCCTGACCAAGATCGACGTAACTAAGTTAGTAGTGAAAGAGGTTAATCTCGTGGGGAGTAGGTGCGGGCCCTTCAAGAAAGCTATAAAGTTGTTGAGGAAAGGAGTAATTAATGTGGATAAGCTAGTCACTTCTGAGTTTCCCTTGGATAGAGGAGTTGAGGCTTTTGAAAAAAGTTTTGAGAGAGGGGAGATAAAGATTCATATCATCTCGTGAAAGGTTTTAGTTCTTAATCGTTTATTGGGTCGTCTTAGTTTTTATGGTTAGCTTTAACTAAGCTTTTTAACTCAGACCCCTGTAGGAATCGTAGAATATAGGAGAGTGCCCGCGATGTCTCTTTCAGGGCTTTACATGCCTAGGAACTCCTTGATACATAGGTTAGATGTTCGCGTAAAGCTACTCTGGTTTGTTCTGGCTTTCGCGGCTTCCATAGCTAGTCAGTGGGATGGTTCTGTTTCCGTATTCGTGTACGCATCACTTATCGTAGGGTTGGCGTTAGCTAAGATATCTGTTAAGAGAGCCATCTTAACCATAGTCTACAGCGTAATATTTTTCCTGGTAACCACCCTGGTATGGGCTTCTATGTATCAGGATGTAGGGAACTATATCGCTACCTTCCCTCTAATTAACGTGAGATTAACTGACGTAGGTCTCTTGGTGGGTACTGGGAAGTTCTTCCTCATAGTGAACCCAATCACCGCTTTCTTGCTACTCATGACTACTACTAAAATGTATGATTTACATTACGTCGTCACGAAGGCTGGGCTATCCTATAAGGCGGGCTTTATGTTCGCTCTAGCGTTAGGATTACTCCCGTACACGTTTATTGAGATAAAAAACATAATTGACGTTCAGAAAGCTAGGGGGTTAGAGGTCGATTCGAGAAATCCCGTCAAGAAACTAGTTTACGTGGTCCCTATCTTCGTTCCTTTAGTGATAAGGATGATGAGCTACGTATGGGACTTAAGCATAGTTTTAAGTGTTAGAGGCTTCGGAGCTTACTCAAAGAGATCTTATTATTTCACTCTCAGGTGGGGTAAGAAGGACACGGTAGCGTTGCTGTTATTGCTAGTCGTGTATTCGTCTATAATCATCCTTAAATTAACGGGTTTTTCTACTTACTATTTCCTAAGAGGTGTGTGAGCTATGTCTACGCTGATTGATATCGAGAATCTCTGGTTTAAGTATCTGGCTAGTGATGAGTGGATTTTGAAGAACATCAATTTCAAAATGATGGAGGGGGAAACCGTAGTTATTATGGGTCCGTCGGGTTGCGGTAAGTCAACTCTCCTATACACTCTAGTCGGGATGATACCGCACGTAATAAGAGGGGAGTTGAGGGGTAAGGTGACGGTTCTAGGCATGAATGTTAAGGAGGTAGGCCCTCAAACATTGAGCAGGTATATAGGGTTTGTATTTCAGAACCCCGAACTTCAGGTCATAATGCCTACGGTGCTTGAGGAATTAGTGTTCGGGTTAGAAAATCTCAACCTGAGTAGAGAGGAAATTAAGGAGCGAGTAGATGAGATCCTGGATTTCACCGGTTTTAAAGGAAGGGAATTTGAAGACCCACATAATATGAGCCCCGGAGAGAAGCAGGTTCTGGCTATCGCGTCAGTGCTTGCTTTAAGACCTAAGATACTTGTTTTAGATGAACCTACCTCAATGCTGGATCACGTAGGTACTTTCAAGATATTGAGCTTGATCGAGAAACTAAGGAATGAGATGAATCTCTCTCTATTAGTAGTTGAGCACAGAATTGAGTGGATAGCTGAACACGCTGACCGGGTCATAATAATGAGGGAGGGTGAGTTCGTGGGAGAAGGGACTCCTCAAGAGATATTTAATGACATGGAGTTAATTCAGAAAACCGGAGTGAGACCCCCTCAAGTCTCTGAGATTTTCTACAAGATAGCCTTACGTAAACCTCAAGTCATCAGGAATAAGATACCCGTAACAATGAGTGAAGCTCTTAACGTGGTGAGTGAGATAGACCTCGAAACGAGCTCATCACCGCCTTTCGTTCCAACAGACAAGCCTGAAGAACCTTGTAGGGATGTCTTAATTAGTGTTAGGGATCTTTGGTTTAGATATAAGAAAGACCTACCATGGGTTCTTAGGGGTATTAACCTAGATATCTGTAGAGGGGAGTTCGTAGCTATCATAGGACATAGTGGTGCCGGGAAAACAACATTAGTAAAGCATTTCAATGGCTTATTAAAGCCTGTTAAGGGTAGCGTGATTGTAGCAGGCCGTGATACCAGGAAAACTCCTACATCTGTGTTGGCAAGGATTGTTGGTATGGTGATGCAGAATCCTGAAGCCCAGTTCTTCGCGAGCACACTATACGAGGAAATGAGTTTTCCACTCAAGAGATTAGGGTTAAAGAGAGAAGAAATAGAGAGCAGGATTAGGGAAGCTTTCGAAGTAGTTGACTTAGTTAAGCCTTTAAACATATCACCTCATCTCCTAAGCTTTGGTGAGAAACATAGACTAGCTATAGCCTCAATACTTATCTTAAAGCCTCAAGCCTTAGTCTTGGACGAACCCTTCTCAGGTCTTGACTATAAGAGAAGTCTTCAGCTCTTAATCGCTTTAAGAAGGTTTGTTGAAAGCGGGGGTACCGTGGTTTTAATAGCGCATGACCTTCAGTTAATTAGCGAAGTAGCTGATAGGATAGTAGTATTGGATAATGGTATTATAAAGCGTTCCGGCAGTATGAGGGAGATCTTAAGTGATATTGATTGGTTAAGAACTCAGGGTTTCATGCCTCTCCAATCCACACTGTTAGCTAGGGAGATCGGTTTAAGAGGATTAGTTAAGACAAGCGAGATCTCAGAAGCTTTAGTTAATGTCATTAAGGGCTGACTAGATCTCAGCATCTCCTTACCTATAACCCACGATATCGTGTAGATTTCAGGGAGGATAATGAGTAATATGAGGTTTATTCGAAACTTTAAGGAATTAAGTACTTCACCACTCCATGAAACACTCTTGGAGATAATTGAGGAAGGCCTGGCTAGAGCAGATCCTTATGATGCGGTTATGAGGAATCTTAGCGTGAGAGGAGGTAGGCTTGTCGTCGGGGGGTATGAGACCCTCATTCCCGGATGTGTACACGTGATTGGGTTTGGTAAAGCGTCTGAGAAGATGTTGAGAGCTGTTCACGATTTGCTCGGTAGATTCTTGTGTGGTGGTGTGGTGATAACGCCTGATATTGAGGGCTGGGTAGGTCCCGTTAAGGTGTTGAAGGGCGATCACCCTCTTCCCGGAACGAATACTTTGAGGTCCTCCCTCCACTTACTTGATTACCTTAGTGAGGAGGTTAGAGAAGATGACCTACTCCTCGCGTTAGTGTCTGGTGGTGGGTCAGCTCTTTTCGAAGTTCCTGAAGACGGCCTAGTTATCGAGGACATATCCGCGATCAGTAAGGAGTTGATGGCTAGAGGGGCTGACATCGTGGAACTTAATATTGTGAGGAAGAAGCTCTCGAAAGTGAAGGGTGGTAAGTTACTCAAGTATGTGAGAGCTAGGGAGGTTATCACGTTGATTATTAGTGACGTAGTGGGTGATAAGCTAGACACCATAGCCTCGGGTCCGACAGTACCTGATAATACGTTCTTTAGCGACGCTTATAGAATACTGGAGAGGAGAGGCTTGTGGAGTGAGTTAAGACATGAGGTAAGGAAATTCATTGAGAGGGGGTTGGCCGGTGAGGTTCCTGAAACACCTAAAGAAGGAGAACCGCTCTTCAGTAAGGTTCGGAACTTCGTTATAGCGAGTAATCTTTTAGTCCTAGAATACATAGACCTGATCCTATCGAGGAAGGGTTTTAACACATTATTACTGACTTCCATGCTTGAGGGAGAGGCTCGGGAAGTTGGTAAAGTTCTCGGCTCCATCATAAAGAACATCGCACAATACTCAAAACCTGTGGGTAGGCCGGCAGCACTACTGGCGGGTGGTGAAACAGTGGTTACGGTGAGGGGTAACGGCGTCGGTGGGAGGAATCAGGAGCTATGTCTCTCGCTCGCCATATCTATTAAGGGTTTACATGATGTGGTAGCCGCGTGCGTGGGAACTGACGGGATTGACGGGATGAGCCCAGCCGCCGGAGCCGTGGTAGATGGGGGGCTATACGATGAAGCGATTTCGAGAGGACTAGATCCTAGTGAGTACTTAATGAATAACGATAGCTACACGTTCTTCCAGAAGATGAGGAGAGCCATCGTAACGGGGTATACCAGTACGAACGTTAACGACATATTCGTAGCACTCATAAGATAACCTACGTTAGATTCTTAGAAGATCTTTACTTAAAAAGAAACAGCTTACTTACCTCCTCCTGAGAACATATCCTAGTAAGAACCCAACTAACAGCATCATTACGCCTGTCGCAGCAGTCACTCTGTAATCGATTACGGGGACCTCCACGGGTGGTGCTGGTTGAGTCTCCGTAACACTCACGGAGATTGTTAGCTCTTCAGTTTTTGTAGTTATTACCGTAGTAGTTACTGTATTGGTTACGGTCGACGTGGTTGTTTCCGTGGATATTGACGTAGACGTGATCGTCTCGGTTTCTATCAAGGGTAGCGTTTTCGTGATTGTCTCAGTAGTGGTTAGAGTTTGAGTTTGTATATATGTGTAAGTCACTGTAATAACGCCGGTCTGAGTCTCTGTTTCGGTTGTCGTAGTCTCCGTAGGGGTCTCTGTAGGGGTCTCCGTGGGAGTTGTCGTCGGGATCTCCACACCTATTAAGTATTCCTTATGTGGTTTCATAAGCGGGTATTCGTCGACGTTGTTAGGATCGATTCCGTGTGGTGCGTCACCGATCCCGTTACCGTCTGAGTCTGTGCCGTTATAATTGCTCCAGTAGTTACCCATGTAGCTCGTGAAATACTTGTTTTCATACCTGTACGTGTATTCTGTAGGGGAGTACCAACGATTAGAGCCGGGGGTTCCGTACACACCGTAGTTATTCACGTTAATGAGGGTATTCAGATATATCTCGTTATTGGAGAGATCTCCTCCAGCACCTACGGAGAAGTATATCCCGTACGTGTTATTAACGATCGTGTTAAGAAATACCCTGTTATATTTCGCTGGGTAAGTAGATGTAGCGCGGATTCTGATGCCGTTGCTATTACGATATATCGTGTTATTAGCTATGGTGTTATTGCTTGCCTCGTTGACGAATATACCGTAGGTA
>DAIRVF010000075.1:0-5706 GCA_036802965.1 Zestosphaera sp. | reverse complement strand
AAAGAGACGTAGCCAAAACTCCCACCCCTCGTGAGGAGGGCGAGGACGTCGCTGATGTCGTTAGTGTATATGAACACGAACAACAAAATATAAGAGGCGATGGCCAGCAACAACGTTATCGTCAGCGTCCTACTCAATCCCATCTTCACAGCCCTTACTATGAAAGTCTTTAAATACATGAGAATATAAGTCTGAGGTCTCTGTTGTTTAGACAATTGACTGATACAGACTTAAACAATAAAAGAAGGACCCAATAATTATTCTCTCAGGTGAGTGGGTGGTGCCGGCCTTAAGAGAGTGGAGGAGTTACACACCGTCCACGATAGACGAGGAAACTAAGTCACCTATGCCTAGCCGAGACGAGGACGAGATAACCATGTCTTACGAAACCTTAAGCAAGTTGAATTTAGTGAGTGATGGGACATACGTCTTCGTATGCGATTCCTGCGAGGACGTTGACTTCCACGTAGTTCTCGATTTGCTGGACGTTGAGGGCGCGTCGGTAGTGGTGTTCAAGTCTGTTAGCGAGGGGCTTTACTACGGCTTGAAGAACGTTCCGTCAGTCCTCACGGTAGTAAGTAGTAAGCCTCCTGCAGGCGCGGTGAGCATGGTCCTCAATAGTAAGGGTAGGGTGCAGATAACTAAGTATGAGTTAAGGAAGGAATTCCTCGGTTTCCTGAAGTCAAGCATAGTTGATGAGAGGGCGTTGAACGAGCTTATAACGGAGGCCTCAGCGACCACAACCGCTAAGGTGCTTTCTAGGCTGGCTAAGCGTAAGGATGTGAGGAACGGGCATGTGAGCGTGGTGAACGGCTTTATTCGAAACCCGAGACTTTTGGAGAGGGTTTTCTCCTCTCTTAAGCTTAAGAAAGCTGACTCCTCAATAGCTGACGAGCTTAGGAAGCAAGGCTACGACATAAACCTAGGTACCGCGATGGCTTTAACCAAGATCGCCGGGAGATGTTCCGCGAACGAGAAAATCGTTTTCGTGGGCGGCACGGTCTCCGAGGGCGTGATAATACTCCACATGAAGTGTGGTGACTGAGTTGAGGAGAGTCTACGTGGCCGGGGTAGGGATGGTTAACGTAGGTAAGCACGTTGATAAATCGCTGAGGGATTTAGCCGGTCAAGTAGCCCTTAAGGCTATGGAGGAGGCCGGGAACGAGGTGCCTGAAGCGCTCGTGGTAGGTAATATGCTGAGTTCTTTGGTGGAGCAAGAGAATCTCGCGTCACTCATAGGGGATCACATAGGTCTTAGAGGCGCTTGCGGGCTTAAGGTCGAGGGGGCTTGCGGGTCAGGCGGCTTGGCTTTGATGACCGGGTATTCGTTAGTTGCTTCAGGACTCTTCAATAAGGTGCTCGTGGTAGGCGTGGAGAAGCTTTTCGAGAGGCCCTCGACTGACGTGATTAGGGGGCTGGCTTACGCGGCCGACGCAGACTACGAGTTAATTTACGGGGTTACCTTCTCCGGGTTAAACGCTCTCTTAATGCGCTACTACATGAGTAAGTACGGAGTTAGGTATGAGGAGCTAGCTTACTGGTCGGTCCTAATGCATAAGAACGGCTCCAGAAACCCCTACGCTCAGTTAAGGAATGAGATAACGCTAGACGACGTCGTGAAGTCCCCTATAATAGCGGACCCGATAAGACTCTACGACTCATGCCCGCTAAGCGATGGCGCGGCAGCCGTATTCCTAGTCAGCGAAGAAGTTAAGAAACTCACGGACACCCCCGTCAGAGTGGTCGGCGTGAGCAACTCCATAGATAGCACGGACCTATCCTCAAGACTAGAACTCGACTACCTACTAGCTTCCAGCACATCTGCGAAGAACTCCTTAAAAATGGCTAAGGTAGACTTAAGAGAGATTGGTGTTGCCGAGATACATGACGCCTACACGATCACGGCGGCCTTGAGCATAGAGTCGATAGGGTTTGCCGAGAAGGGTAAGGCACCTAAAGCTTGGAGTGAGGGGCGTTTTAGCCCGGGTGATAAGCCCTCCATAAACCTCTCCGGAGGTCTGAAGTCGAGAGGGCATCCGGTAGGTGCTACAGGGGTTTACCAAGTAGCTGAGGTAGTGATGCAGTTGAGGGGGGATTTCCCAGGGGTTTCGGTGCCGGCTGAGGTAGGCTTAACCCAGAATATAGGGGGTGCGGGATCTAACGTCACCACGATAGTGTTGAGGAGGTGACGTGCCTTGACAACCATGCAGAGAGTGTGGAGATTAAAGAACACGCTACTCAACCTACTTGCGAGCAGGTGTTCAGTGTGTGGTCACGTCACGTACCCCCCGAAAATGAGGTGCCCTGTTTGCGGTTCTGGGGAATTAAAGAAGGAGAGCCTGCCTCGCGAGGGTGAGGTACTGAGCTATACGATTATTCAAGTACCTGCAAAAGGATTCGAAGACTTCACACCACTAATAATAGCTCTCATCAAGCTCGGCGACGCGAAAATCCTAGCTGAGGTTGTTGACGTGAAGCCTGAGGACATGAGCATCGGTATGCGGGTCGTCGCCACGGTCAGGAGAACTGCTCAAACGATTGATGGCGGAGTACCTTACGTGATTAAGTTCAAGCCTCTTAAGCCGTGAGCTACTCAACCCCTAAAGAATGAGTTTCCAGTTATAAACCCGTGACGCTAGTTTTTATGTTGGTGGTTAAAACGAGTTCGTCCGAGTACGTGGATTTCTCGGATTTCCAGAAACTTGATTTAAGGGTTGGCTTGGTCGAGAGTGCTGAGAGGGTTCCGGGCTCTAAGAAGCTAATCAGGCTAATAGTTAACTTAGGTGATAAGGGGAGGAGGCAGTTAGTAGCGGGTCTTGCCGAATGGTACAAGCCTGAAGATCTGGTAGGGAAGTATATAGTGGTAGTCTCTAACCTAAAACCCAAGAAGATGATGGGGTTTGAATCGCAAGGCATGTTATTAGCTGCAGGATGTGGTGAGGGGGAGGTACCGGTAATCTTAACGGTTGAAAAACCGGTGAGTCCAGGCACCAAGATTTGCTGAAGATTAAAATACCCTATGTTTTAGTCTGAAGTACCGACCCTACCCAACTTCTCCGCAACAGCTGCTTGAGCCGCCGCTAACCTAGCCACGACTATCCTGAAGGGTGACGCGCTCACGTAGTCTAAGCCAGCCTTATGCAGGAACATTATGGATTCTGGATCGCCGCCGTGTTCCCCGCATATACCTACCTCAAGGTTTGGATTAGCTTTCTTACCCTCCCTAGTACCCAGCTCTACTAAAGCCCCGACACCGACGATGTCTATCGTCTGGAACGGGTTCTCAGGCAGTATCTCGTACTCCAGGTACTGAGGCATGAACTTATTCTCGACATCATCTCTGCTGAAGCTGAACGTGGCTTGAGTTAAGTCGTTCGTGCCGAAGCTGAAGAAGTCTACCTCCCTAGCTATTTCGCCGGCGGTTAAGCATGCCCTGACTGTCTCAACCATAGTGCCTATCTTCACATCACTTAAGTCAACGCCGTACTCCCTCTCCACGTCTTTTATCGCCGGTATTATAGACTTCTGCTTCACGAACCTGACCTCGTTGACGTGCGCTACCTGAGGTATCATTATCTCTAAGACCGGCTTATAACCCTCCTTCTTAAGTTCGGCAGCTGCCTCAAGCATGGCTCTCGATAAGTAGTAGTAGAACTCAGGGTATGTCACGCCCACTCTAACACCTCTGTGACCCATCATCGGATTATGCTCCTTAAGTACAGACACCCTCTTATACAACGCCTCAAGTTTCTTTGATCTATCCTCAAGCTCCTTAAGAATATTCGGGGTTAAGTCCTTAGCTACCTGAGAGTTAGCTAGCTCCAGATACGCTGTCCTAACCTCGTAGAGCTCCTTCAACACCTCCTCCGGCGCTGGCAGGAACTCATGTAGTGGCGGGTCAATCAACCTTATCACTACTGGGAGTCCGTCCATTATCTTAAGCATTTCCTTAAAGTCCGGCTTAATCATCTCAACAAGTCTCTTCAGGTGTTCCTCTCTAGCCTCCCTACTCTCAGAGAGTATCACGTTCCTGAGAGCTTCAAGCCTCTCTGGCTTCCTAAACATCCTCTCAATCCTCAGCAACCCTATGCCCTCAGCACCGAACTTCCTAGCTATTAACGCGTCTTCCGGCACGTCCGCGTTAGCTCTAACGCCTAACTTCCTGACGCTGTCAGCCCACTTAAGAAGCTTGTCTAGCTCAGGTATTATCTCGGGTTCAACGGTCGGTATCCTACCGATATACACGTTACCTGTGTTCCCGTCTATCGTTATCCAGTCACCCTCCTTCACTACCCTGCCGTTAACCTCGAATACCTTTCTCTCGTAGTCTATCCTAATAGCTTCAGCACCGACTACGGCCGGCTTACCGATCCCCCTAGCAACTACTGCCGCGTGTGATGTCATGCCACCCTTAGAGGTTAGTATCCCTACCGCTGCGTAGAACCCGTGCACGTCGTCAGGCTTTGTCTCAACCCTTACTAAAATGACTTTCTTACCCTCCCTCGCTTTAAGGACCGCTGTGTCAGGATCGAAAACCACCTCACCGCTAACGGCTCCCGGAGATGCCGGCAGACCCTTAGCCACTGGTTCCGCCTTAGCTTTAGGATCTACTCTCGGGTAGAGCAACTTCAGCACTATATCCGGTGAAACCCTCATTATAGCTTCCTCCTTACTTATTATGCCCTCCTCAGCCAACTCAACAGCCGTCTTAACCCTGGCTACGGGTGTCATCTTAGCTACTCTATTCTGGAGGAAGTATAGCTTACCCCTCTCAATAGTGAACTCTATATCCATCACGTCCTTATTCAGTTTCTCGAGCAGCTTACCGGCTCTTATCAACTCCTCATATATTTCCGGCATCCTCTCCCTAAGCTCCTCTAAGCTTAGAGGCGTCCTAATACCGGCTACCACGTCCTCTCCCTGAGCGTTAGGCAGGAACTCGCCGTAAGGCCTGTTCTCGCCGGTAGCAACATCTCTAGTGAAGTAAACGCCGGTACCTGAGTCCCAACCCATATTACCGAAGACCATGGTCACTATATTGACGGCGGTGCAGTCAGCTATGTCCGGGGTTATGTTGTTAGCCATCCTGTAGAATATCGCTCGCGGGTTCATCCAAGACCTGAAAACAGCCTTTATCGACAGCTCCAGCTGTTTCCACGGGTCTTGCGGGAACTCACCCCAATTCTTCCTGATGACTTCCTTATACTCCTCAACAACTCTCTTCAAGTACTCAACCGAGAGTTTCCACAGACCCGGCGCCACGTCCGCCGGCGGCTGCGCGTCGAGCCTTAAAGTATATTTAGGATACTTAGACTTAATTTCTTCTAACTCGTTCGCGTAGAGCTTCTCAGCCTGCTCCTTAAACTCCTCCTCATACTTATCGAAGACCTCATTAAATAACCCCTCATTAATCTCGAGAACTATCCTACCAAACATTGCTAGGAATCTCCTATACGCATCATAAGCAAACCACTCGTTCCCGGTTAGTCTCGCAAGACCCTTAACTACCTCATCACTTATTCCTAGGTTGAGCACTGTGTCCATCATGCCTGGCATAGAGACCGCGGCTCCTGACCTAACAGACACCAGCAAGGGGTTCTCGGGAGAGCCGAAGACCTTGCCGGTCTTCTCCTCCAGCTTCTTCATGTAGTCACGAACCTGCGCCATCAACCCGTCAGGTAATTCCATACCCCTTATTATGTCCCA
>DAIRVF010000074.1:0-5797 GCA_036802965.1 Zestosphaera sp. | reverse complement strand
GAACCAATATATACCGCTGATAAAATTTCTAAGCAGGTGAGGAGTAGGATTGCACGTAGTAGTAGAAGGTAGGGTAGCTAGGGGATTCGGTGTCGGAGCTAAGTACGTCGCTATGCCCCCATACAACATAATCTTGACTGAGTTAATCGACGAGGAACCGTACCCGGGAACCCTCAATCTGGAGATAAGCAAGACATACGAGGAATTAATTAAGGAATGCACCCCGTCAATAATAAGGAGCCTCATAGTCGATGGGGTTGAGAGAGGAGGCTTCTACTACTGGTTCGGCAAGATCCCTGAACTCCCGGAAGAGTGGGTCCTGATAATCAGGCCTTACCTAAGCAAACACAAATCAAACGTCATAGAAATAATCTCTGGGCATAACCTGAGAGAAAAACTCTCTCTGGAGGATGGAAAGATACTGAGCGTTAAGATATACTGCGCTGACACGATACCTTCATAAACATTGAGTAACTAATTATTGAGAACATAATGCTTTTTAACTTTGATTACGTTATATATATTGTGGGCCAGTATGCCTATAGCCATAGTTCTTATAAATACTGAGATAGGTTCTGAAGCCGACGTACTAAACGCTCTCGCCAACATAGAGGGAGTCAAGGAGATTTACGAAGTTTACGGCATGTACGACGTGGTAGTCAAGATAGAAGCTCCCACACACGAGGCACTCAGAGACTTAATAATAAACAAGATTAGGAAGATACCTCAAGTTCGAGGAACCACTACGATGATAGTGGTGGAGCAGAGGATAGTCTCTTAAGAGTAACGAATTTTAACGTTTTTTGTTTATTTCTCGTGACCCTAAGAACTGTTTTAAAGATTATCTATGATTGACTGCTTAGATTGCTTTATTCGTTCCTCACGCGAGTAAGAAAGCTAGGTATATCAGAGTGTTAACGATAGTTACGAGCAATCCTATTTTGGAGAATTCCGTGAATGTTATCGTGGTATTCATCCTGGTTTCCAAGGTTTCTAGCACTATGATGTTTGATGCCGCTCCCAGAATTGTTAGGTTGCCCGCTATCGTCGACATAGCCGCTAGAGTTAGCCGCACGTTGGCGTCAGCAGATACGTAACCAACGTCTTTCATAAACGTTATGAATAACTTTACGAAGGGGACGTTGCTGAGTACCTGACTTAAGATGAGTGAAGTTATGGTAACTGATAACAAGCTTTCCAGACCCCCGAGCTTGCTCGGCAATAAGAATGTTAGAACTGGCTGCAAGACCCCGCTCCTCCACACGCCCTCCATAGTTATGAACATCGTTATGAAGAAGACTATAGTACCCCAATCAACGCTCGCGAGCACCTTCCTAGGGTTTCTGGATAGGAGGTACGTACCAGCCGCTATTATGAATGGTATGAAGCCTCTATGAGTTACGTGTGGTAAGCTTAAGAGTTCTAGTAAGTCGTTCACGACCAAGCTTACTACCGCAGTAACTAATCCAAGTCCTGCGAGCAGGGCGTCACGCTTATCTTTAATAAGTTCTTGTGGTATTAAGCTAACCTTAACCGATCCATTCATTATCTTAAAAATCTTTATCAGGATTAGCGGAAGTATAATGAGGTTGATAAGCGTCGGTATCGCGAGTTTCAAGATGAATTGTATGAAGGGTGCTGTAATACCGCTCTGTATAGCTATTAACACGTTTTGCGGGTTCCCTATGGGAGTCATCACGGAACCTATAGTAAGCGAGTATGCTAGGAGTAAGAACATGAATTTAGGGTCTAGTCCGGCAGCTCTCGAGATTACGTAGGCTATAGGAGGACCCATAAGAGCTACTGTGTCATTCACGGCGAAAGCTGATAAGAGCCCGAAAAGAAGTGAGGAAGCGTAAATCAAGGAATACTTGCTCTTAAACTTACTTATGTACCAAGTAGAGAGAGCTGAGAGGAGCCCGGAAGACTCTGAGAGACCGACTAAGCTGAACATACCTATCAAGAACAAGATGACGTCAATATCTATGACTAAACCAACTTCATCGAAGCCGACTAACCCTGTGATTACCGTTATGAAAGCTGAGAAAGCCATGATACTCCACACAGGTATGTGAGTCTTCCTACTCCTCACGATCAACGAGATAACTAAATACGTTATTATCCCTAACCCTATCCACTCAGCACTCACGAGTTCACCGAACCGCATGAACGCTACCTAATCATTATGGCGGGAGTTAAGATAATAAAGGATTTCATGCAAATAATAAAAAAGTTAATGCTTGGATACGTATATTCTTTGGGGATTACGTGCCCGAGGTCTTCGTAGGCACTAGTGGCTGGGTTTACGACTGGAACTTAGGAGGTACTCTAGACTGGTATGCTGAGTTCTCAGGTCTTAACGCGGTGGAGCTTAACGCGAGCTTTTATAGATTCCCCTACAAGAACCAAGTTATTGGTTGGTCTAGGAGAGGTAGTAGACTCAGGTGGTCTATTAAGGTTCATAAAAGCGTAACTCACACAAGTAAGATGAGTGAGAGAGCCCTAGACACGTGGTCCAGGTTCCACGAGTTATTTAAACCATTAGAAGGAAACATTGATTTCTTCTTATTTCAGCTACCACCGAACTTTTCTTGCCGTAATGAGTTACTACGGAGAATCGAAGTCTTCTATGAGAAATCAAGACTTGAACAAAGATTTGCTGTGGAATTCAGACACCTCTCCTGCTTCACTGATGAAGTAGTTGAGTGGGCTCGTGGCCTAGGGTTAACTTTAGTATCCGTAGACTCCCCAATTATTTCCTGGATTGTTAAGAGTAATTCCAACGTATACTTGAGACTACATGGTCATGAGGAATGGTATGCCTATGAGTATAGTGAGGAGGAGCTTGAAGAACTAGCTAGGAGGGTGATCTCTCTGAATCCTGGGAAGATCTACGTGTTCTTTAATAATAATCACTGGATGCTTGAGAACGCTAGGATTATGTTGAATATTCTTAAGTCTCTTTAACGTGGGTTTTCAGTAAGTCTAACTTATCTACTAAAAACACTCCTTTCTCTAACGCCTCAATTACTAACGGGTTTTTCTTGGTTAGTAGCTTAATGAATTCTTGGTACTTGATTACTACTGGCTCTATGAGGGGATTATTCTTTATGCACTCGTGCAAGATCTCAAGCCTGTCCACAGGTTTTGGAGGTATTTTCTCCGCCGTTATTACTAAGACGTCTACATCACTCCACTCGTTATAGTCCCCCCTAGCCACACTACCGTAAACTATTATTGTTGAATTACTTAGTTTACGTAGTACGCACTCAGCGAACCTACGCGCATTCTCAAGATATTCTTCACGCTTCCTTATCCTCTCTTCAATAATTCCCAGACCTTCCTCACCCAATTTAACACATTCTCAGCCATGCTTATAGCTTCCAGAGATTCCTTCTCAGTATACTGTTCCTCGGGGATTCCCTCACTCCAGACGTCAGGATATCTAGTCGGTACGTAATACTTATTTAACCTCATACAAAACTCCACGATATCTTCCGGAACTTCACCCACAATAACTCGCAATTCTGAAAGAAGCGCTGGTAATGAGTGCCCCGCACGCGGCTTCCCAACACCCCATAGAATGGCTTTAACTGCTTTCTCAGCTGCTTGATGTGATTTGAAGCAGGCCCAACTATAGAACCCATGCGTGTGATCTACTCTAGCAGACTCAAGAGTTCTTAAAGCGCTCTCAACCCATCTCCTAAACTCCCCCTCATCAAGCACGCACAACTACCTAAAAGTTTATAACGATTACCGATTTAAAATATCTAACAAAAACTATTTAGCAAGACCCTCTAGGAAAAGGTCTTTCCTATTAATCTCAAAACCTATTTTCTTATGATCTCTAGCGAGATCTCACGCACCTCACTATAGTTCAAAGGTGTTTTAGGAACTCTCTTAATTAAGACCTCCAACCCCTGCTCAACCGAGGATCATTAACCGTTAAAGTATAGTATTTATATTTATTGGTTATTACTGTATTTAGTGTGGTGTGTGCTTAATGGTTAATAAAGTTTTAATGATTGTAGGTCCTGAATTCGAGGATATTGAGGTTTTATACCCTTATTATAGGCTTATTGAGGAAGGTTTTGAGGTAATCATAGCAGCTCCTTCTGAGGGTAGGGTTGAGGGTAAGCACGGCTACGTTGTGAGCGCTGTGGCTTTAAGTAAGGTAGATCCTGAGGAATACGTGGCTCTAGTAATTCCTGGTGGTAGGGGGCCTGAGAGGGTTAGGGCTTTAGCTAGGGAGGAGGCAGTTAGGATAGTGAAGTACTTCGCTGATGCGGGGAAGCCTATTGCGGCCATATGTCACGGCCCCCAACTACTGATATCGGCGGGAGTTACTAGAGGGTTGAGGCTCACTAGCTATGTGGGGATAGCCGACGATGTTAGGGCATCAGGTGGTGAATGGGTTGATCAACCGGTCGTCGTTGATAGGAACGTCGTGACTGCGAGGGTGCCACCAGACCTACCTTACTGGATGAGAGAATTCGTTAAGTTACTTACTAAACAGTAAGTTTAGTCTTACAGAGATCAAAACTTTTTATTTCAGTAAATTATGTTGAAAAGAGTTCCGGACACACCCTACATCTCACAGGATCTATCATTGGTTGGAGCTTGTGGTGAAACTCGCACAGGTATTTCCTACTCATAGCTAGCAAGGATATCTTGAGGAGTCTGGTCTCTATGGTCAGCCAGTCTAGGTCTCGGGCTGCTAAATCTCTAGCTAGCGCCATGACCTCACTATCTATGTCTGGGAATTTAGTTACTTCCACGGCTACTCCCCTCTCACGACTCAGGTACCTAGACACCGCTGACGGGGTTATCTTTAGTTTCTTAGCAATCTCCACCTCACTCATCTTAAACTCGCTACTCATTAGCTCTGCTAACCTCCTCTTCAGTGAAGGGATTAAGTACCTGTACCCTAACTCAAAAACTGAAGACATTTAAAGCACCATCACCTTCTTCATTACCTCCTCAGGATTCTTAATAACTTCAGTTAAGTCCTCGACTACCTCTAGAGTACCTAGGTATTTCCCTTCCTCATCCCTGACAGCTACTACGAGCACCCTAATTATCCTATCACCTTGTTTAGTCCAGTACTCCCTGAACCCCTCACCCTTCTTGAGTCTCTCAACGTTGACTTTAACCATGCCCTCAAGCCTTGGCGGGTGGCAGAAAAGCAGTCTACGACCTACTATTGTCTTAGTTCTTACGAACCCCTTAGAAAACTTACTTTTAGTGAAGAACCTTACCCTATCGTTTTCATCAGCGTAAGTTAGTTCTAGCGGTAGGGACCCGAAAACAGCTTCCACCTCTTTCTTGCTTAAGAAGCCCGTGCTGAGCTCTATATCTCCCTCCTTCCTGACCTCATAGATGTCTGCCTCGAGCTTCTTAAGAGCTAACTCCCTGAACTCAGGTGGTAACGCCTCAGCCTGCTCCTTAGTTATTTCAGGACTTATCTCGTAAGGCATTAAAGGCTTCACACCAGGCTTCCACTCCACGCTGGCAGGCACTAAGTAACCGATATCCTTACCTATCTCCCCTATAGCTGCCCACTCACCCTCGGTGAATAAGATCCAGACAGCCGGAAACAGTATCTTGTTCTCCCTAAACACTAACTCACTAATCTCTCTGGAAATTTCTAGAGCCTTACTAGCTACCTCCTTAATTAATTTCTCATCACCTTGAACTTTTTCAGCAAGCGCTCTAAGCTCTCTTATTTTCTGAATTACCTGATCTTCACGCCCCCACAAGACTCTGGGCACGGCCACGATCCCCCTCCTCTCCAAAT
>DAIRVF010000073.1:0-5852 GCA_036802965.1 Zestosphaera sp. | reverse complement strand
TTAAAGATCCGAGTATATTACTTTGAACCAGAGCAATTCAATATTTATATTAGTTATCTAAGAATAGTTATTGGGGTGTCTTTAATTGGTTAAGTATAAGGTAATAGTTGATAGACAAACGTGCATAGCTTGTGGCGTAGCTCCCTCACTATGTCCTGAGGTCTTCGTCTTAGGTGAAGATACCGGGAGAAATATGTTGACGCAAAAATACGCTACCGAGACCACAGAAGACATATCCACGGGGGTAATCCCTGAAGAGCTTTATGAGTGTGTTAAGCAAGCCGCAGATGCCTGTCCGGTAGGAGCCATAAAAATTGAGGAAGTAAAAGAGTAACTTAATTTTTCCGTATATCGCCCAATTAACTATATTTAACAGTATTTTGAGTGTTCTCATATTTTCGGAGGATTATAGAATCATCAGCTTCATCACATCCAGAGCCCTCCTTATCAAGCTTAGCGCTCTTAAGCCCTCTCAAGTTATTTAATATCACCGCAGAACAGATTATTCACGAATAAGTATTTAAACCTTACTAATTGAAAACGCGTAAGATCGCAAGCATACGCAATAGGTGTTTAAGTATTTCGTCAAGGCAGACATAGTCACGATTTCCGTCACGTAGTCCTTGTTCTGACTATGAAGTCTTGGAATAACTTCTTGAATGAGTCTAGGTCTATTATTGGCTTACCCTCCTTAACGATTGATTGCTTGGCTGGGTAGTTTACTTTATATGAAGGATTGTTCTCAGCTATTCTCTCCTCATAGGTCGGGACGTAAGGGTTAACGTAGAATACTCCTATAGGTATCCTAGTATCCCACTCCATGGATTTCTCAAAAGCTTTCAGTACCTTGCCCATTACGGCTTCCTCACTAGCTTCCTTTGGTAGCGGATCCCACCCAATATCCTCGAGTTTGTAAAGCCTCTTCCTATAGTATTCCACGGTATGTATGTCGTTATACGTAACGCAGGGTTGCAGAACGTCTACGAAGGCAGAGCCTTTGTGTGTGATGGCTTTCTTAAGTATCTCTTTAAGGTGTTCTGACTCAAACGCGTAAGCCCTAGCAACGAAAGTATACCCTGAAGCTAGAGCGAGAGCTACTGGGTTGACCGCGTCCTGCATGTTAGGCTTGGCAAGAGACTTAGTTTTAGCGCCTTTAGGTAGTGTTGGAGAAGCCTGACCCTTAGTCAAGCCGTAAACCTTATTATCGTGCATTACGACAGTCATATCTATGTTTCTCCTACCTAAAGCTACGAAGTGCCCGGCACCAATGCCTAGGAGATCGCCGTCACCCCCGTGAACCACGACCTCAAGCTCGGGATTAGCTAACTTTATCCCAGTAGCGAATGGTATGGCTCTCCCGTGTAGTGTGTGAACCCCGTTCACTTTCACGAAATGAGGTGTTTTGCCAGAACAACCTATCCCAGAAACTACCACGGTCCTCGAAGGATCTAGTTCAAGCTCTGCGAAAGCCTTATACAGCGCAGCCACTATCCCGAAGTTTCCGCACCCTGGACACCAATCCTGCCATACGGGTGATTTATAGAAAGTCATGTCACGCGCCATAACTCAACACCACCTTCTCAACTCCTTTCAGCCTTATCTCATCAACAGCTTCCACGAGTTCCGAGAGGTATATAGGCCTTCCAGTAAACTTACTCACTCTTCTTAACTTCTTGAAGCCTGTGTTCATAGTTATTAAATCAGCTAGCTGGACTACGTAACTATGCTCTACTACTATCGTATAGTCTACGGAACTAAGTAACTCGCTAACGTAAGTGCTTGGGAAAGGCCATAAGATCCTCAGCTGTAGGTAGGCTGCTTCAACACCCTTATTCTTAAGCATCTCCACGGCGTCTAACGCAACCCCCTTAACAGAACCCCACCCAATCATGAGCACCTCCGGGTTTCCTGAACCAAAATACGCCGCTTTCTTACTGTTAGGAATTTCTGAATCTATTAACTCAAGCTTCTTCATCCTCTTAGAGTACATCTTAACCCTGTTCACTGGATCCTCACATATATGTCCTAGCTCGTCGTGCTCGTCACCAGTATACCACATAATAGCTTTAGAACCTAAGTAAGCTCGTGGGGATACTTGACTACCTAAGTCAAATCTCTTATAAGTTTCGTCACCCTCTGTCACAAGACCTCTATCTATGAGTATGTTGTTTAAGTCAGGCAACGGCATCAGCGTCAAGGTGTTAGCCAGAAACTTATCTAGTAAATGAATGACCGGCAACTGATACTTCTCAGCTATGTTGAATGCGTCGACAGCATCATATAGTGCTTCAAGATGATCCCCTGAGGAGAGGACTACGCGCGGGAACTCGCCGTGACCTGCGAAAACAGAGAATAAGAGATCGCTCTGACTACCCCTGGTAGGTAACCCGGTGCTTGGACCACCTCTTTGATAATACGTTACCACTACGGGAACCTCGTTCATGCCTGCCCATGAAAGGCCTTCAACCATCAAACTAAAGCCGGGCCCGCTCGTGGCTGTAGCACTCCTCACTCCAGTCAATGATGCCCCTATAGCCGACGTTATAGCAGCTATCTCGTCCTCAGTCTGAATAACTATTAAGCTGGAAGCCCCGTCTCCCATGCCAAGTTTCTCGTACTTCTCTAGAGTGAAGCTCTCGTCAGCCGCCGGCGTTATCGGGTAGTAGCTCTGATACCTCAAACCACCTATTATCTTACCGATAGCTACCGCGTCATTGCCTGAAACTACTAGAAATTCTTTAAGTCCTATGCCAGGACTTTCGAGAATTAACTCGTTAATCCCGTAATCAACGATCGCGTTCCTTACTGAAGCAACTATTTCCAGGTTCTGCGTTACTAAGTCCTCACGCCCCCTAAAATGTTTTGTGAAACCATACATGAGCGACTCCTCATCAAGTCCTAACAGACCGGAAATCGCGCCGATAAGTATGGAGCTTACATATCTAGATACTTGCTGGGGACTCAACTTAAACTTCCTACCAGCAATATTCAGTATCTCGGCGTAGTTAAGATCAACTACCTTCACTCCCCTACGATTCTTTAAGTAGCTCACTAAACTAGAGATTCTCGGCTCAAGACCTAACGAGGTAAGCCTTTCCTCAACCCTCTCTTTAAGCGGTTCCTCGACACTCAATACAGAATCTAGTCTTTTATCGTTAGATGCTTTATCATATATTAAAACACCGCCATCCCTCAAGTCATCAAAGTGGGTAAACACAGTCTCAGGATCCATAGCCGCTATCAGGTCTACAGGATATGTCAGAGATCTAGGCACGCTCTTCGAAGAAATTCTTAAGTGTATATAGCTATGTCTCCCCTTAATATTCGAGAAGTACTCTCTATCAGCTATGAAACCATGCCCAGACCTCGCTAAAGCATAACCTAACACGGCCATACTTGTCTCAAGACCTGCTCCTTGAGGACCCCCTAATATAGCGTTTACCTCACTACGAGGCATTCTGACCCACCTAATCAGCCGTCGGGGACTCCTCACCAGCTACGTCGTCAGCAAAGCTACTCACAACAACATGCCTCCTCAAGTGTTTCTCAAGCTCCTCGGGAGTGTATATGTACTCACCGCAAGTAACACAGTACAGGAAACCCTCACTATTCAAGACCCTCCTTAAGTCATCAAGCGTGACCTCCTTGAACTGAGGACAGGGTCTTCTCTCACCACCTAAAATCACTACCTCTTTTAGGTTGATGCAGTAACCTAGATACTCGTGGGTATCATGCAACTTAAAGAATACGCAATTCCTACAATCAGCTACGACCTCATTCATAAGTAACACCGTAATCTATTATTCTTTAGATAAATAAAAATATAAGGAAACAATAACGACTTACTTACCAGCTCATTAACAATAAAAATATATACTTATTTTTTCGTAAGATGTATTATCGCTTTAGGATTCTTTATTCTCAACGCGAGAGTTTCCCAGAGTCTGTATAAGTGCTCGTCAGCTGAAGGTCCTAGGTAGTCTAGAACCGTGTCAGCCCCGACGACTAAGTCTATCATGTACTTATTTACTGAGATCACTAGCACGTCTTCATCACTGAGTAAGGGGGTTTGCACGACCTCATGCACTAAAGCCTTAACCCTTTCTAACTCCATAACGCCTGCCTTCTCCGCATACTTTAATAGGTCAGCATACCGTGCAGGACTCACTAACAACACGTAAGGTGGGGGCACCGCCTCATCGATTAACCTCTTCACAGCTCTCGAGATATCCGCTACAGGGTTCCCCGGCACGCTCCAGTCACTTAACTCCCCCTTAATACTCATCTTACAGGTGAGGAGTCCCGGCCATCCTCTCTCTAAATCACCCTCAAGTATTATCTTATCCTCAGCTAAAGCGAGCTTCGTTGACGCGAGCACCAGCGGTGCTAGATCCGGCTGAATCCCTGTCTTACTCCAGTAATCCAGCATCCTAACCTTAACACTGAATTGCGTGCTTAACTCGCTAAGCAGTACCATCCTACTAATTCTAGACTTAATAACTTCCTCCGCGCTGACCTCCTCTAACGGGAGGGCCTCAACGCCCCTGCCTACGTGAACAACTTCTAGTACTTTACGTAACCTCCTAGAAGAGTCAACGATCTCCCTAGCTTTAGTACTCAGCTTCTTCAACGCTTCATCTTCCTTAGTCATTTCCTGTGCCGGTGGGTCGTCTCCAGGAACTGAAACCCCGGTTAACTCCCTTACCTCCTCAGCACCAGCCTTCAACTCAGCAACTTGTTCTGGGTCTAGGTACTTAAGCAACGCGAGGAACTCACCAGCATGGGTCTTCTCCTCCCTCGCTATATCCTCAAAGACCTTCCTCACTCTCTCATCGTCCGAATACCTAGCTAACTGCAAGTACAGGCTTATAGCATCTAACTCAGCTATTATGGAGAGCCTTAAAGCCTCGGCCACCTCCTCCTTACTGAACTTCCTTAACTGTGGTAACTCAAGAGGGTGTTTGCTGAGCAAACCATCACCCCCATAAGATTTTACTAGAAAAATTAAATACTTAACCTAAATTAAAGCGTTCCCGCCATACGTCGTAACCTAAGGTTCTACTTTCACCGCTTGAGTGAAACACAAGCTTCACTAAACATCAACTAGCTGTGTTTTAAATCCTTCAAATCGTCTGATCACGAACCGCGGAACTCCAGTTATAATATCTTTAACGTCATTCATATGGTTGGTGGTCGAGATGAGTCAAGAAGATGAGTTGGTGAGCAAGTGGCTTATAGAGGAAGGCTTTAACGTCAGGAGGCTTGAGGCACAGCCGCACTTCAAGATTGCTTGGGGTCTCGACGTCTACACACAGCCCCCGCTTCACGTGAATCTCAAAATCTTCAGGCCGGAAGGTAAGGATGACCGGTATGTCCTCTTACTAGGTGTTGCAGTATCTCCTGAACACAAGAAGAAATTGAGTGAGTTAAGCGCTGAGGAAGCCTTAAGATTCTCATCGAAATTAATGTATAGGATCATCTCCGTGTGCCCTGCCTGCAACGCAGGTCTTCAACCAAGTCCGGTGGATCTTCAGGCAATTACAGTTGCGCGAGTCATATTCAGGAGTGAGTTAAGTGAGAATTATAAACCGAGATTCGTAGAACATGTTTACACGTTGATAAACGCGTTCTTCACCATAGTCTCCACCTTCAACGAAGAATTCCCGGTAATACCTCCTAAAACGAGAGCCGGTAAAGAGCTCTCAACAATACTCTAGTACATGTAGCTAAGGAAATTCTCACCGCTAAGTAGTTAGGTTGAAAGTTATATGAGGTAACTAATCAAGTAGTAACCAGACCGACCGTCCGCTCCTAATCACTGAAGGTTTATAAGGTAAATGAGGTTTTTGTAT
>DAIRVF010000072.1:0-5881 GCA_036802965.1 Zestosphaera sp. | reverse complement strand
TGGAGCGCCCGGCTGATAACCGGGAGGTCCGGGGTTCAAATCCCCGCGGGCCCACACAAAAATATTTAATCCTCATAACAACGAATATTATTGGCGCGGGGGTGCCCGAGCTCGGTCAAAGGGGGCGGGCTTAAGACCCGCTGGCGTAGGCCTGCGTGGGTTCGAATCCCACCCCCCGCACCAAGTAATTAAAACCACACCAAAACCCACTCAACTAATACTTTATCTTGTTACGTCTAGGGTCTTCTACCTTACTTGTACTTCACGAGGTTTCGGTACCTTTGCAAGGTCGTGGGTAGTTATCGGATGCAACGATGCGGAGTCTCCATTCACGGCTCAACCCGCTCTAGGCTTAAAGCAATGCCTCATTGCTCTGACAGTCACTGACAAAAACAGAACTTACAACTGAAAGCCTCGCCTTTTAGGGCGGGGAGGAGGTCAGAAGATCTTGTCTTCTTTAATTAACTATGAAATAATCCTGAACACGTAACATCCTTATAAGCTCTTGTTTTTATTTTGTTTTGGTGCCGCGGTAGTATAGCCCGGTCAAGTATGCGGGCCTTTCGAGCCCGTGACCCGGGTTCAAATCCCGGCCGCGGCACCAGTCCTTCCTAGAACTGAAGACTTAACGAATCGCTCGTAGGTGAAACATGCATTCGTGTTGAAATCCTAGTTCTCTAGAGTGGGGCTGTTTTGGTTTTATGATTATTTGTTTTGTTTACTTGTTTTGGTTTAGTGTTTCAGGATCACTAGTATGCTGATGCTGTGTGTCTGTCTATCCTGTATCTCCCCATCCTCAGGCACCGCACCCTAAAAGCTTTAAGCTTTTATGTAGAACCATTTTAGTGGGTGGGATGAACTCGATGAGCTTGGCGAGGGGGACCCACGTGAAGCCGTCTTCGGCGAGGGGGCACGCTGAAGCCCTGGGCGACCGAGGCGGATGAGCTCCCGTAGCTGGGGACTGGCGGATGCAAGAACCGTTGTGAAGTAGGCGGTGAGGAGCCGTGAAGCAAACAAATATGAACAGCAATGAACCACCACCTATCGAGAAACGGTGCAAGTCTGTCATTTAAGACCGAAGTAGCTAATTAGGTGTGTTATGAGCTCTTACCGAGTTAGGGGAAATCGTTGTTCAGCGCGCCTCTTTAAGGTCTTAAGGTTATTATGCCACCTAGCAACTATCTTTGGAGATCCTGCATGGACGAGTTGATTACTAGGGTAGTTGAGGTCGTGATATTGTTGTATTTAGTCTCGACCTTGATGTTCTTGATCAGAACTGTTAGGGGACCTACTATCTTTGACAGGGTCTTAGCCGTTGACGCGCTAAGCTATGATCTAGCAGTATTCATGTCTCTTCTAGCCCTCTACTTAGGTGAGCCACTACTAGCTGTTAGTGTAGTAATACTGACCTTATGGATCTATGCGCTAGACATAATCGTCTCTAAATACATGGAGTACGAAGAGGTGAGTATATAGTGGTGGTGCTTATTCTAGGTCTAATAGGATTAACCCTACTATTAATCGGGGCATTCTTAGAGATAGTGGGAGCCATCGGCATGACTAGACTACAGGGATTCTTCAACAGAGTTCACGCCGCGACAGTCTCAGCTATCGGAGGCTCCGTAACTCCTCTAATCGGGATCTCCCTACTCTCACTAACTCTTGAGGAACTGGGAATACGAAGATTATACATCGCCGGCACCTCCTTAACGGCTGCCCTCCTAATATTAATTCTAGCACCTGCTGGAGCACATGCCCTCGCTAGAGCCGCATATAAGTCTAGGGAAGTCCTCAAGAGCTTCGTTTACGACGCTCTCGAAGAAGATGAGCGAGGTTTACGTCAATGATAATACCCTTGATCGTTGTCTTAGTCTTCTCATTCTTCTCCATCATCGCCACATACCTAGCCGTGGTCGAGAAGGATCTGTTAAACTCCGCTATCTTCATGGCGCTCCAGGGGGTTTGTTACACCCTAATATATTACGTGTTGTTAGCCCCCGACGTATCCTTGGCTTACATACCAGTATCAAGCGGTCTCCTACCTATCCTATTACTAGTTGTTTTAAGGAAGCTTGAGAGGTTTGAACCTTGAGAGGTAAGGACTTGATCATAGCCTTCTCTCTAGCGTCCTTCACTATAGCGCTTGGGCTAATACTGTATTTAGAGGGCCTCGGATCTCTACCAGCGAGAAATCTAAGATTTCTGGCTACCTCAATCCTGAAAAATACTTTCAACCCGTGGGAAGCAAACCTAACAACTTATTCCTTAAACGCTGTTTCCGCCGTGATATGGGATTATAGAGCTCTTGACACGATCCTAGAGACAGCCGTGCTCTTCGCTGCCATAACAGGTGTTACAGCTCTTTTCAGGGAATTCTTTAACGCGCCAAACACGAACCTACAGAGCCTCTCAGTAGTTGTTAGAGCGTCTACTAAGGTAGTCCTCCCACTAATAGTGTTAGTCGGGACAAGTCTAGCCATACATGGACACCTAAGTCCTGGAGGGGGATTCCAAGGAGGGGCTGTGCTAGCAGTTGCCCCAGCACTATTAATCACGGTCTTCTCGCTCAGGATCGTCTACGACCTCAAACTCAAGGCCGAGTTCCTCTTAGGAATTAGGTTCTCCGCATTATTACTCATAATCTTACTCTCCCTAACCCCACCTATACTAGCGTCCATTAGCGGCGTTAAGGGTTATGTCCTTCAGAATATGGGGAAGGCGGATTCTCCACTCTCTATGCCTGCGTGGTTTCTCAACACCCCCCTGGCAGGCTCTATATTCTTCTTCAACGTATTAGAGACGGTGGCGGTTGTTGCTGGACTTACTCTTTGCATACTACTAGTATCCGTAGAATGGGGAAAGATAAAGAATTTCTTAACAAGGGATGAGAACCGTGAATGAGGCTGCTTCACTCATGATAACCGTGACTATAATGACCGTAGTTATGAATATATCTATAGCGGTATACGGTGTTTTCACAAGACCCTCACTAACGAAGAAGATAATATCCCTGATAATGTGTACCGACTCAATAAATATCTTCGCAGTCATAATAGGGTTTAGAATATCGGTTAGGTATCCCTCACCGCCGATTCTACCTGAACCTCCCGACTTAGATGATCTACAGGTTTTCGTAAGCAGAAGTGTTGACCCGATACCACAAGCACTCTTAGTTACGGCCATAGTCATAGGATTAGCTACTAGCGTGTTTCTCATGGGACTCTCTATACTCTACTACAAGCATTTCAGTACGACAGATATGAGGGTATTTTCCGAGGAGGATGCTGATGAGACTTCTGAATAAGTTACTCCTATTCACACTTCTACTAATCTTCTATATTATGTTCAGCGGTTCATTAAGCGAGCTCACCGTAATAAGTGGTGTCGTGATCTCAGCAACTTTAGCACTAGTCTTTGACGGGATAATTATTAAGAGGGAGTTAAGACTTAAAGATTTGTGTAAAATACTCTACCTACTGGAGTATCTTTGTGTTTATCTCTATTATGAGGCTAGGGCTCACGCTAAGATGGTTAGACTTATACTAGGTAGGAATTCATATATCAAATCCTGCGTAATTCGACTAAACGTTAATTTAAGTTCGGAGTACGGAAGAGCGTTCTTAGCGTCGTCAATAACTAATACCCCGGGAACCTTGACTCTGCATTTGGATGAGGGGAGAGGGGTCATGTACGTACATTGGCTGGCGATGACCTCATTAGATCCGGAAGTTGCTAGGAGGGAAATCATGGGTAAGCTACATGATCTAACACTCAAGATATTCGGGTGATTCCAATGCACTGGGTTATCGGGGCTCTACCGATACTGTTATTGCTTCCCTCAGCCACAATACCACTACTCTACATAACCACAAAGAAAGTCTTAATCGTAGATACTGCGGCTCTCATCTCCGCGGCTTTCTCCCTAGCTATATCTTTCTACACGATCTCGCTAGTGGTTGCGGAAGGACCCATAACCTACTATTTCGGGGGTTTCCCACCACCTCTGGGAATAACGTATATTATAGACGAGGCTAGTGCTACTCTAGGAACTCTAGCAACATTCAGTTTGTTGCTCTCCATCATCTACGGGTCATGGATCTTGAACCCTAAGTGGAGATATCTTTACTATACGGCCACGTTTTTATTAATAGCTGGATGCGTTAGCTACTTATACACAGCCGACATATTTAATCTCTACGTATCAGCTGAGTTAATCTCGATATCTTCATACGCGCTAGCGTCATTCTATAGGGGTAAAGGCATAGCCATAAGAGCAGCTTCAATTTACGCTATCTCAGCATCTCTAGTTTTATCTCTCCTTCTACTCTCTGCATTCCTTATCTACGGGTCTTACGGAACCCTGAACATGGCTGACCTGGCTCTGAAGTCGCGTGACCCTAACGCGGAAGTATTGTTTTCAGGTACTGTCTTCGGTGACATCGTTCTCGCTTCTAAGATAGTTTTAGCTCTAATCCTGTGGGTAATGCTCTTCAAATCTGCTATAATGCCCAATCATTTCTGGCTCCCGGGAGTGTATTCTGGGGCTCCCACCCCTGCAGTAGCTCTTTTCACGGCTTCAGCAGATATAATTGGGATTTACGGGATAGCTAGACTATTCCTCACAGTCTTCGGATCCGGTGTAGTTTTTGAGGATTATCGAAGGATCTTAATAACTGTATTGACGTTCATAGCCGCAGGCTCCTCACTAGCATCAGCCACCCTAGTCTCGCTACAGAGGAACGTTAGAGGAATAGTTGCTTATAGCACGATATCCCAGTTCAGTCTAGCACTCATGGGTATAACAACAAACATTAATGAGGGTGCGGTGGGAGCTATATTCCACTTAGTATCCAATAGTTTGGGTGATATGCTGGTACTATACTCTGCCGGTATGGCGACGGCCTTATGTGGGAGGAGCTTAGAATGCTTAAGCACCCTCAGGAAGTATAAGGTAGCCTACATATCCTTAATACTAGGTTTCCTCAACCTCTTCGGCATCATCCCGATACTACCAGGTTTCTGGAGTAAAGCTATACTTACCCTAGCCTTCATCAAGACCGAGTTTCCCGCAGGATCTGTTATAGTCCTCGCATCATCAGGACTCTGCGCAGCCGGCTATTTCAGAGTTTTAATTAGTTCTCTTAGACCGGGCGTAACCAAAAAGAGAACTCAAGAAGAGATTAGTCTCACAATCCCTACAATTACGCTAATACTACTAATCATAACTACTCTAGCTCTAGGCGTGTCTTTACTATTTTTTGAGGATCTAAGGAACTTCCTAGTCTTTAACGTAGGTAACTCGATGGTAGACTATAAGAGGTACATAAGGATTGTTCTAGGGGCTTAGATAATGCTTTCAGGGTTTAAGGACCTCTTGTGGCTTGCGTTTGTTCTGAAGGATAACTTACTGCCATTAGTTTTTCTACTAGTAGTACTCGGTAACGTTCCGGCCATACGTGGTCGAAGCCTTGGATATTCACTTAGAGTATGCGGATTTATGCTATTACTAGCTCTACTCAAGAATCTAAACATATTTAGCGCTATGTTATTATCTTCAGGAGTTATTATATCGGTTTCCCTAACTCTCTATACACCAAGGTACTCATGGATGAAGTATAGTAATCTAAGTCTAGTACCCCTAGTAGATCTCTTCGCTCTCTCTATCTTGGCGGTCTTCGCATCCTCAAGATTACTAGAAATGATGTCTTTCTGGCTTGTAGCAGAACTCCTCGGCTTCTTCCTAATAGCTTATGACTACTTAGTGAGGACTGAGAAAGCCGCTCTTCTAGCCGCAGTAAAGTATCTTCTCTTCTCAATGATACCGACTGACGTAGCTCTCTTCATAATTCTAGCTCTCACAGGCTTTAACGAGGCCATACAC
>DAIRVF010000071.1:0-5937 GCA_036802965.1 Zestosphaera sp. | reverse complement strand
ATCTGGTTTACTGAGGTGGTTAGTGGCGTGTTGGTGGGGCAGGTTTGGCGACCTATAGACTCCGTAGGTATTTACGTTCCAGGCGGTAAGGCAAACTACCCGTCTACGGCTTTAATGCTTGCCATACCAGCGAGGGTTGTAGGGGTTTCGAGGATAGTAGCTATGACACCCCCCAGGCCTGATGGTTCCGTGAGTCCCCCTACCCTAGTAGCTCTAGACTTAGCTGGTGTTAAGGAGGTGTATAAGGTCGGGGGCGCTCACGCCATAGCGGCTCTAGCTTACGGTACTCAAACTATTAAGAAGGTTCGTAAAGTCGTGGGTCCAGGCAATATCTGGGTAGCTACAGCGAAACACTTACTGAGGGGTGTGGTAGATATTGACTTCATAGCAGGTCCTTCAGAAGTTCTCATACTAGCTCTGGAGGATGCTGAGCCAGAATACGTTGTGAGGGATTTGATAGCTCAGGCAGAACACGATCAACTAGCGTCGGCAATCCTAGTAACTACCTCCCCCAAACTAGCTAAGGATGTGGCTACCAGGCTTGAGGAAGTAGTACGTGAAGTCCCTAGGAGTGAGATCGTGAGGGAATCGCTAAGTAATTACGGCGCCATACTAATAACTGAAGACCTTGACGAGGCGATAGAATTCGTGAATGAGTACGCGCCGGAACACCTAGAGATACTCACTCAAGACGTAAGTAAAGCCTTCAGCATATTAAGTAAGGTGAGGAACGCCGGCTCAATATTCATAGGTAACAAAACCCCGGTAGCGATGGGTGACTACATAACGGGAACAAACCACACACTGCCAACAGGAGGTAACGCGACAACACGAGGTAGTCTCAGCGTTTTCGATTACATAAAGATAATAGATGTTCAGATAGTTAACGAAGAAGGTATTAAGACGTTAGGTCCTCACGCAATAACGATAGCTAATTCTGAGGGTCTCTACAATCACGCTGAATCTATTAAGGTGAGGTTATCCAAGACTTAAATCACGTACCTTAATCAAGAATTCCACTCCAGCACTAATAAACCATCCCTCACTCAAAAGTTTTTAATTCAAAAACCAAATAGTGTTTTTATGTTAGTAACCCTTATTCGAGTCCGAGCTCTCTCAGCTTTTCCTTGGTGGGTATCCCGTTTCTATCCCAACCTTTTATCTCGTAGATTATGTCTAGGAGCTTGTCTTGATCTACTACGGTGCCGTCGCCTGCTTCCCTACTAAATCTCTCGGGTAGGTAATCATCCTTCCTGCTGAACCCCTCCCTAATATTGAAGAGTCTTTCAAGGTTTATGACTCTCTCACTCACCTTCAGGAGTTCCTTCATTGTGTAGTTGTAGCCCGTGGCGTAGTTGAAGAGCTTAGTCCATGTCTCAGCTCTGATCGCTAGTGTTATGACCGTGAAGAGACACACGCCAAGTAAGTTGGTGAGCATTGAGTATTCCTCCAGCGGCTTAACCCAGGACTTGAATTCCTCCTTGAAGGGATCCGGTCTCTCAGTTATCCCGAGCTCCTCGCTTAGGTACCCGAACGCGTCAACTATGGATGCCCAAGGTCTTAAGTGGTCAGCGCCCCTCGAGGAGACCATGTGGGACCACGCCTCACCCTTGCTCGTCCTGACCTCGTCAGCAGCCATCTCAAGACCCTTCACGTGCATGACGTAGTAGATCGCGTTCCCACTTAGCGTCTGAGCAGCCTTCAGCGAACCCTCGCCTAGCAGGGTCGCGAACTCGCCTTCCCTCATCCCAATCCTCCTAACTAGCTCAACCATCGCTTCACCCTCACCGAACCTGAGCTCAAGGCCTTCTGTCTTAGTCTTATCTATGATCCCTGTCTCGAACCACTCCATAGCTGTGGCCACGACTTGCCCAGTAGATATCACGTCTAAACCAAGCTCGTTCGCTAAGTAGTTTGCTGCAGCAACGTAGTAGAGGTCCTTAACCCCTGTCTTAGCTCCGAACGCGGCGAGTGACTCGTATTCCGGCCCCCCACTCTCAACCCCCTTAAATCTCCCTTCAGGAACTACCGTATGCCTACCACAGGCTACGGGACAGTTAAAGCACGCGTAGGGCTTGACGGAGAGCTTCTCGTGGTAAGTCTTGTAACCTAGGTAATCATTAAACTCAGGCATCTTACTTCTTCTCCAATTATAGAAGGGTACTAGACCTACCGCGTTCATCGCGTCGAAGAATGAGGGTGTCCCGTACTTCCTTAACTCATCCCTGACGAAGGGCTCCTCAAGTAACTCACTTATGGCTTTCCTAACAGCCTCCATGAAGTTAGGTTGGTCTGCTACCCTAGTCTTAAAGCGCGTGCCATACACGGCGATAGCCTTCAGGTTCTTAGAACCCATCACAGCACCGCCGCCGCCACGACCTGCCGCTCTATGACCATCAACCATTATCGCAGCAAACTTAACCAGCCTCTCCCCGGCGACACCTATAGCAGCTACCTGAATATCCTTAATTATTGTGACGCTTCCTTATCTCTTCCTGAACCTCCCTAGGTGAGCGACCCATCAACTCCCTAGCGTCCAGGAACTCAACCACGTCATCATGTACGTAGAGGTACGTAGGCTTCCCAGCCCTGCCGTGAACAACTATCATGTCATAACCACTCCTCTTGATATGCGGCGCGAAGTAACCACCAACGTTTGACGCAGATATGGTTTTGGTTAGGGGAGACTTAAACATGACTACGGTCCTACCGCAAGTCGGGGCGCCGGTATCCGTTAAGGGCCCTGTTATGAACAGAATCTTATTTTCCTCGGACATAGGGTCGGTGTGAGCCTTCAGGTTGTCGTAGAGATACCTAGCACCAAACCCCTCACCACCAACGTAGAGCCTATACCAATCCTCAGGAACAGGCTCCTCCCAAACCTTCTCAGCCGATAAATCAATATGTAGTATTTTAGCAGGTGAACAGGGTGGCGGCATAATTAAATTCACCTCGATATAATACCCTGCAATAGCGTTAATAAACCAGTAAAACAGGTATCAGCGTCTTTAACGACTAACTTCTCTCAGTCCTAAAAGATGCGTTTTTGATTATAACGTGGTTATGTCTTAAAGATAGTTACTTCCACGACTCCCTTCTTGACCCTAATCCTCGTTTTCTCCGGGTTTGGGCTGAAGGGGAGGTCTATCACGGTCTTATACTGCTTTACCTCAATACCCTTATATCTTTCCGACCAGTTGTTGAGGCTTAACGCTTTTTTGAGTTCTGCGGAGATTATCATTTTATTGTCTTCGAACCTCACGTCTATGGTTCCTTCTGAGGCGTATGGGAGGTCAACGTATATTACTAGCCTGTCCCCCATGTCTCTCATAGTGTAGAGTGGTTCCACGACCTCCCCCAATGTTTTTATTTTAGTAGGGCCCGTCACTTCAGATCTTGACTCACTCAATAATTTCTCGACATCCTTCCTGATGCTTTCCTCTATCTCACGCAGTTTCTTCTCAAGTCTCTTAAAGAATTCATCTATTGAATCACTCATGTTACCCACCTACATGTGTAGCGGCATCCCGTACTCGAGATCCTTCCTCATAGCAGACATCATGTTCGCTGCTTGCTTCATAGTCTCCCTAGCTCTCAACTTAATTATCTCGGCTTGCTCGATGAGATCGGCAACATCTACTTTCACGCCGAATATCTTCGAGAACACTATGAGTCCCTTAGCAGCTGCTTCAGGGTCCGGGAACTCCAGAAAAGACTCGGTGAGGAGAATTAATACCTTAACCCTCCTACGCGCACCCTCCTTCAGCAAGACTGCTGAGGGACCTATCAACAACCCGCTCTCAAGCATCCTAGCACCACCAACCTCAACGAAGTCGTCACGCCCCCCAACCGACGTCACATAGAAAGTCCTCAAATCATCTAAGTCAAGCCTGTTATGCGCCGGGATTCCCGTGGAGCTAACAACGTAATCAACACCTCTTAATCTAGCGTAGTCTAGCAAAGACGTAATTAACTGTGCCTGCACGTCAGGTAGCAAACTTACCTCAGTGAAGACTGTCATCACCCTACCCCCAGCAAAAATCCTTACAGGAGGTCTTGAGAAACCCTTATGAATCACCGTTATCGGCGGGAAATACGGTGAGTCAACACCGCCGACCTCGCTAAGCCCTAACTTAGAGGTCATGTAAGACGCGCTTATGACCCCCACGAGACCGGTATCGGGCAACGCAACAAACAACACGCTAGGCCTCTCAAGCTTAAACTCCTCGTATTCAACGAATCTAAAATTACCTAACCACTCCTCCCTATACGACATACTTAAACACCTAAAATACGGTGTAATTACGCATAAATTAAACTTTTTCACGTTAGAGATCGTAAAAGACTTAACCGCAAGTATTTGAGGTTCCCAGATAGTGGTGAGACGCTATTGCTATGGAGTTATTTAATAACTGGGGGTGTTAGTTAATAGTAGGGGGTGTTAGTTGTACTTTAGTCCTGGAGTTAAGGAGTGTAGGGAGGATTTCTTTAACTTCGACATTGAGTTGAGTACGTTGATCAGGGAGTTAAGTAATCAAACGACTCGAATGATTGTTGTTAAGGGTGTTAGGAGGACTGGTAAGTCCTCACTTATTAGGGTTGGGCTGAGCATGTCTGGCCTGCCTCACGTAATACTTGATGCTAGGAGGTTTGAGTATTTTAGTGTTGATTCGTTTTACGAGATTCTCGCAGGTTCGCTTGCTAGGTTGTTGGAGTCTAGGAGGTCTGTCAGTAAGTATTTAGGGATGATCAGAGGTATCTCGATTAGTGGGTTGGCTATCGAGTTTAGTTCTAGGGGTAGTTCGACGTTCGCGGAGGTTCTTGAAGCACTGAATAAGTGGGGTGAGGATATCGGGGGCTTCGTGGTATTGGTTTTCGATGAGGCTCAAGACTTCCTCTACTTCCCGCGGTTTGACTCACTCCTCGCACACGTATACGATTACTTAAGCCACGTCAAGCTGGTTTTAGCGGGTTCGGAGATCGGTTTGCTCGATAAGTTGCTGGGTGTTAAGAAGGCTAAATCCCCGCTCTCAGGGAGGCCGTACACCACGATAACTATGAGGAGGCTTTCCAGGGAGGAATCGTTGGAGTTTCTTAAGGAAGGCTTTAAACAAGCTAATATGGTGGTTAATGAGGCCCTGCTGGAGGAAGCCGTGAGCTTGTTCGACGGCGTGATAGGGTGGCTCACCTACTACGGCTACCAAGCCTTAAGACTTGGTCATGAAGGAGCTATTACCAAGACTCTCGAGGAAGGGTCTAAGCTAGTCATGAGAGAGTTAGAGAATTTCCTTTCGTTAAGACCTCAAGCCAGGACAAGATACCTCACCATACTGAAGCTACTAATCAACCCGTTAAGATGGTCTGAAGTTAAGGCAGGACTCTCAGCCAAGCTTAAAAGAGAGGTCAGCGACAAACAACTCACCCACTACCTGAATGAACTAATCGATTACGGGCTCGTCGAAAAAACCAATAACGAGTACGTGATAGCGGACCCGCTACTAAGGCACGCGATCCGTGAGTTAAGAACCTAAGCCCAGCAAGAAGCCTTGCCGCGAACACGAATTAGTGGTTCCGTAAGGGGTTTCGTTTCTTTACACGTGATACGATCCTTGCTCTCAATAAAGACTTAAGAAGACGGCGGTCAAGGTTTGAAACCCTTTTGCCGCATTCGCTCATCGGTTAATTGCTTTAGTTAAGTAAAAACTTGTCTTATCTTCTCCTACGTAGGACTATAGTTGTCACCGCGATTAACGCGATGGCTGCTATCCCTATTACTAGGATGGGGGTGGGGTCAAACGGTGGTGTGGGCGTCGTTGTCGGCGTTGTGGGTGTCGGGGTTGTTGGTGTTGTGGGAGGGGTTGTCTCGGTCGGTGTGGTTATGGGTGTGGTTGTTGTGTTGGTTGGCGTTGTTGTGGGTGTTGTTTCAGTTGGGGTGGT
>DAIRVF010000070.1:0-6005 GCA_036802965.1 Zestosphaera sp. | reverse complement strand
GATTTATAGTGAGGTGCCTGTATGAGGAAATACACATCTTTAGTAATACTCTCCCTAATCTTACTAACCGTAGTAGCAGCGTTCTCTGTGGTGAGCGCGCAGCAACAAGTAGGTCCTGCGTCAGAATCTATAACCTTCAAGAGATACCCGCTCACCCCCGACTTAATAGCTTCCGCTTTCCAATCCGGTGAGATACAGGCATATATATTTGGTCTTAGACCAGCTCATCTAGACGCTTTCAGACCCATAGAGGGCATAGTCTCTTACGTCACCGCTCCAGGAGGTTTGGTAGACATAATACTTAACCCAGCACCCGTCAAGACGGTTAACCTAACAGGAAATCATACCGGTAAGACTGCTAAGGAAATAGCTAGCGTGCTCGGAGTGCCTGAGAATATCATCGTTCAATACTATTACGACGAGGAAAAAGATTTAACATTTGTTGATTTAGCTGCTGACGGGGAGAGGATTAATCCTCTAGGGATTAAGAGGATTAGGTTCGCGTTAAACTTCATAGCTAATAGGGACTACGTTGTAAACACCCTCTATAGGGGCTTCGCCTCACCGATGTTCACCTTCTTATCGGCTTACGATCCGGACTACGCGCTAGTAGCTGACATAATACTATCATACAACTTTAGGTACGACCCCTACTACGCGAGGAAGATAGTGAGTGAGGAGATGAGTAAGGCGGGGGCTTACCTAGTTGGTGGTAAGTGGTATTATGGTGGTAGTCCGGTAGTGCTGAAGTTCATAATAAGGATAGAGGATGAGAGAAGAGATATAGGGGAAGAGTTCTCTAAAGACCTAGAATTCCTAGGCTTCACAGTCGACAAAACCATAACTACGTTTGACGTGGCTTTAGGCATAGTGTACGACACTGACCCAGCCGAGTTCCAGTGGCATCTCTACACGGAGGGCTGGGGTAAGTCAGCACCTGATAAGTACGATTCAGGCACTATTAACCAGATGTGCGCTCCTTGGGTCGGTTACATGCCTGGATGGCAGACTGAGGGATGGTGGTGGTACAGGAACGACCTTATAGATGAGTACGGCAGGAAGATATATCAGGGACTCTTTAAGAGTCGTGAGGAGAGAGACTTTCTCTACAGGACCGTGACTCAAGCATGTATAGAGGACTCAATAAGAATATGGTTAGCTACGAGAATGGATATACACCCAGTAGTAAAGACTATGAAGGGTATAACCACAGATCTAGGCGCTGGGATGAGGTCGCCCTTCAACACTAAGGGAGTTTCAGTTCCGGGCAAGCCCGACCTAACTTTCGGTGTTCTATGGGTTTACACAGCGAGGACTATATGGAACATATACGGTGGTTTCACAGACGTTTACAGCGTCGATATTCAGAGAGCTACCTACGACGCCATGATGTGGGCACACCCGCATAACGGTCTCCCAATACCTATCAGGTCTGATTACGAAGTCGTTACCGCAGGTCCTGACGGGAAATTACCGATACCTTCTAACGCCATCTGGTGGGACGCTTCCCAAGGTAAGTGGGTCTACGCGAACACGCTAAATAGAATTGAGGCAACGAGCGTCGTTAAGTTCGATATGTCTAAGTATGTGGGTACTAAATGGCACCACGGTCAGACAATCACTTGGGCTGACATACTGGCTAACTGGGCTCTGTGGCTAGACATATGCTATAACGAGACTAAAGCGAGCTACGAGACCTCGATCTCAGGACCTAATAAAGTATTCTTCGATACAGTTAAGGCCTTGAGGATAGTAGGCAATACCTTAGAGGTATACGTGGATTACTGGCACTTCGAGCCTGCTTACATAGCGTCTTACGCAACGCTAACTCCTATAAACCCCGTCGAGTTGTTGGTAGTCGAGAATTACTTAGTCTTCGACTCTAAGAACTACACGTTCTCAACCACTCTAAGTAGAACAACAGGATTAGAGGTATTGAACCCCGTTCCGTTCCCGGCGCATGCCGCGTCGATAAAGACCGTAGCTGATATGTGGATTACAGGCGGTTACTTCCCGAGCAAATACTTCACGCTACCTGACGGCACTAAATTAATGACTGAGAGTGAGTGGGGTAGCAGGTTAAGCTCGTTATCGTCTTGGATAGGGACTCACAACCACGCGTGGATCTCGCAAGGACCCTACTACCTAGATACCTTTGATAGGGAGGCTCAGAGGGCCACCATCAAAGCTTTCAGAGACCCGACATACCCGTTCACTCCCGACTTCTGGAACCTAGGTGGCATAATACCTCCGAGAATCTCCGATGTTGTAGCTCCTGGATCTATAGAGATAGGCAGTAATCAGACAATCTCGCTCTCTGTGCTTGGTATAGGACCTTTCAGCGTCAAGTACATACTGAGAGAGAAAGGAACTAACAGGATAATGGCCACAGGTAAAGCTAATGAAGTAGAACCCGGTACATTCGAGATATTCATAGGGAGTGACGTAACCTCAAAGTTCAAACCCTACTACTACTACGAACTATTACTGATAGCCACTAGCGAGGCGGTTGCAGTAATCGATACTACGACGGTCACGTTCGAGTCCGTACCTTCCCTAGCAGAGTTAGAGAAGTCTTTAAGAGACGCTATAGACGAGGTCTCAAGACAGACGCAAGAGCAGCTAGAGGCTTTAAGAGAGGCGTTCTCGCGAGCCCTAGGAGCTATAGGTGAGACGCTGATCTCGACGCTAACCGATATGAATAATAGGATGACTTACCTATTCAACGTTACCTCATCCACGCTCATCACCAACATGAACAACCAGTTCAACACCTTATCATCTAAGGTAGACGACGCGTTAGGCAGGATCTCTACGGTCAACACTAAAGTAGATGACTTAAGTAGCGGTCAAGAAGACATAAACGCCGCTATAGGCTCGCTCTCAACCTACGTGACGGCTGTCCTAGCTATATCAATAATTAACTTGATAGCAAGCATCGCATTACCTTTCATAAGAAAGAAATAAATAAAGCAAGATTTAAGCTATAAACTATTATTCTCTTTTTTAACGAGAGACAACTCGTAAAATCTTATTCTACTCCCTGTACGTCACTATCCCACGATATAACACAGATTTTAGATTATCCCCTATCTTAAAGGGAGTCCCACTAAGTCAAACATCATTAGACCCTTAAATCAGTTACTACGATCCTCCCAAAAATTTTTAAATCTGGAGAGAGAGTGTTTTGTATGGGTGTATCTGGTGGGAGTAGCTACTGTCTTAGCGCGGAGAGCGGTGTTCTTGGCTTTAGCTTTGCTTATCGCAGTGTTTTTAACAGGGTTTGTATTGGGAGCTACGGGCTATATAGACACTATAATAAATAGCATAATAAACGAGGAGGTTAGAGCTTATAGGCAAGCGCTGACCTCATCTCCTCAAAGACCTCCGGCTGAAGAGATAGAGAGGTTGGTTGCGCAACGTAAGCAAGAGTTAATAGCTTACTGGGGGATGGACAAACCTTGGCAAGCTAGGATAATCCCGATGGTTCTTAACACGTTTATACTCAACCTAGGAAGATCACCGAGTCCTGAAGTAACTAACGTTGCTGGGTTACAGCCTAACTCACTAGTTAGTGATGTTATAACGGCGTGTCTTCCCAGAACTATATTCATGATAACTTTAGCTGAGGTGATAGTAATATTGATAGCCTTAGCTGTAGGACCCTTCATAGTCTACAGAATCGGTTCCTTCGTCGATAGGTTTATAGTAGGCTACGCGGCATTAATGAACGCCTTCCCTATCTGGTGGGTTGCGTTAGTTATGTTGTTAGTGTTTAGTTATGATTTAGGAGTCGCGCCCAGACAGTTCAGACCTGTAGTAACTCATATCAACGCGTTACTGTCGGGTAATCCTAATGCGTTAGTTGATGTGCTGAACTATGTCTGGCTTCCTATAGTGACGATAGTTATAGTCCTCTCAGGACCCTGGATCTACGGTGTTAGAGCGATGCTGATAAGGATAGTTAAGGAAGACTTCGTTACTGCCGCGATAGCTAGGGGGCTTCCTGAGAAGCAAATATTGAGGAGATATATAATAAGGCCCGCAGCATCACCTATAGTAACTAACGTTCTCTTGGGATTGGCAGGCACTCTGGGCGGGTACATAATAACTGAGTCTGTGTTTGACTGGCCGGGCATGGGGACTTTATACTACGCAGCAGTTACTAGCGGGGACGCGCAGACGATACTAGCCCTCACGTACGTATTCACTTTAGTCTACGTGATAGCTCGTTTCATCTTAGAAATTCTTTACGTAATCCTAGACCCGAGGGTGAGATTATGAGTGTGCTCTCTAAGATGTACGAGTCTTGGTCTTGGATGAGGAAGGAGATCTTATCTCAGGTAAGCGGTAAGGTAGCCTTCGCGTTATTGATTGCCTTAATAGCTATCTCTGTTTATGCAGCACTCCTCATGCCGCCTGACTACACTAGATATTGGGACGTTGGTTCTAAGTGGATAGATAACCCTTACAACGCTCCGCCAGAGTGGGTTTCCTACCTAGGCTACACGTGTATTCCTCAAACCTCCTATGACTTAAGGACCGTGCAGCCTAGCGTGAGCGAGGTTTCAGGTAGGATAGTGTTCACGTATAACATTACCTACGACTTAAGTGTTAGGGACTACCCTCAAGGACTAAGGATCAGAACTAATATCGTGGTTCCTTCAGGAGTGAGAAACGCTAGGATACGCGTAGACGTCATCAAGCCTGACGGAGCTAGGCTCCCGGCCATCATAGACGTCTACGTCGACCTAACCAACACCTCTCTCATAGACTTAAACCTAGACAAGCCGGAGGGCATAGTCACGGCGGTCATGAGTGCTTACAGAGATTTAGTGAAGTTTTTGAGCGTTGAGGAAATCAATATATTCCCGATGAAGTATATCTTCGGAAACCTAAGCTACTCGGAAACCCTAAAGAAGGTAGAGACTACCCCGTTGCCCGGGAGATACGTGTTCGTAATCGATTTTAGTTTTAGAGTCTTTAACGTACAGCCTCAAGATATCTTAAGATCTATAGGGAGATCAAGAGAGTTTTCATTGTTGATTAAAGGGACGTGTTACGGGCTGATGGGCACCGACTACAAGGGTAGGGATTTGGCTGAAGGGCTTTTCTACGGGTTCCCGATAGCTCTCGCTATAGGACTCTTAGTAGCTCTGGCCTCCACAACGATAGGGGTCATCGCGGGGCTTGTCAGCGGGTACTACGGTGGCTTCATAGATGAGTTAATTCAGAGGACGGTTGACGTGTTGGGCTCCATACCTCTGCTACCCATCCTGATACTCATAGCTCAATCAATAGCTAAAACATACACCGGAGAAGATAAACCTATAGTGATGTTATCCGCTATATTCGCCGTACTCATAGTCTTTAGTTGGGGCGGTCTTGCGATAATAATAAGGTCTATGACTTTAAGCATTAAGAGCGAGCTCTACGTTGAGGCCGCTAAAGCGGTAGGCGCTAGCAACTTAAGGATAATATCTAAGCACATACTGCCGCAGATAGTCCCCTATATAGCGGCGTCACTGGTTTACTCGACCCCTAGCGCAATACTTACTGAAGCAGGACTCTCCGTTCTAGGTATAAGGCATGGCTACCCGACGTGGGGTAACATATTAGCTGAGGCTAGGCAAAACGGGACGATATCTCAATGGTGGTGGATATTACCGCCAGGATTCTTAATAGCGATAGTCTCATTTACTTTCGTGTTGCTGGGTCTTGCCCTAGAGAGGGTTGTTGAACCTAAGCTGAGAAGGTGATTCTAGTGAGTAACGTCAAGCTCAAAGTCAATGATCTGAGGAAATACTTCCCTATAAGGAGAAGCTTAATAGAGGTGCTGATCGGTAAGCCGCCCAGGCATGTCAGAGCTGTTGACGGAATAAGCTTTGAGGTCATTGAGGGGGAGATATTCTGTCTTGTCGGCGAGTCCGGCTGTGGTAAGACTACTGCGGGCAGGTTGATAGCTAGACTAATAGAAGCGACCGGCGGTGAAGCTCTGTATAAAG
>DAIRVF010000069.1:0-6013 GCA_036802965.1 Zestosphaera sp. | reverse complement strand
CCCTAAGGAAACGTTCTTAAGTCGTTTAAAAGACGTGACTAGATATGTTGGTGACGTAAGCATGGGTCACGTGCCGGGAACCCTCTCAATGCAATCAATACCGATTACCGTAACACCTACTCCCCCGCCAGGGATAGGGAGTGCTGTGAGCACCATGCTCTCATGGCTTTACTGGATAGCTTGGGTTGCCGTAGTTGGTGCGGGACTCTTCGGAGGCTTCAAGATAGCTACTGGGGACTACGAGGGCGGTAAGAAATACTTAGGCGGTGCCATAGTTGGCGCCATAATATTGGCGTTTTTATGGGCACTCATAGGAGGGCTTCTCGGGAGTTAATGAGACAACGGTTATTAAAGGCCTCCTAACCCTGAAAGTCAAGACCAAAACACTTTTTTCGTTACTTAACCCACCCAACCCATCCACGAATACCCTTAACTTCCCTACGAACCTGACGTTCCTCCCCACCCTAGTCTTAGGAGTTGTGATCGGTACGTCCAGTAACGCGCTCCTCCCGATCAAGACGGCTTCCTCAGGCTTGAAGTGATGCCTGTACTCGTAGAGAGCTACTGAGGTTATGGAATCTTTCAGGGGGACGCTTAAGTCTAGGTCTAGGGTGAGTCTGCCCGTACTTGGATCTAGGGAGGAGATCCTCGCAGAGTCTTTAGAAGCTTCTAGTCTGAAGAGCGTGGCTACCTTCTCAGCGTACGTGATTGCCTTCCTCCTAGCGACGAGCCTACTCAATCTCTCCACCTTACTGAATCTCCCGCCACCTGAGTAGTGATTCATGTAGGTCCTGAGGACTTCGGGCACGTGGAAAGACTGTGGTGAGGGCTCCCAGGTAGGAACTCTAGTAAAGTATTTCCCGCAAGAAGAACACTTAAAGAGTTTCTTGCCTCTAGCAGAACCCCACCCAACAACCCTCTCAGAGAAGCAGAACGGGCATAAGACGTACGTCATGAGTCCTGAGAGAGCGTCGGCACACTTAACGTACTGTCTGAAAGCACCGTGGAATCTCCCTAGCGAGACCTTATCATGGAATACCTCCTTAACCAAATCAAAAGTCCTGTAACCCCTGACTAAGAGGACGGCTAGAGCTGATTCCTCTGACCTACCGAGGGAACATAGATCACACTCACCAACCACAAACCTGAGTAGACTCGCCGCCTCATATATGTAGAGCTTAGAGAAAAGCCTCTCAACACCCTCCACATTACCTAAGCTCACGAGCTCATGATCTTTGAGCCAGAAGCCTGGGTCGTGTTCCGGCATCTTACGTCATATGTAAGACGGAAAACGAAAATAAAAACACTTAAGAAAACTAACGCGTGAGACTCAACCACCGCGCGTGAAACACTAAAACTCATTTAGGGCTGATTAGAGTTCTCATGATACGTCTTTGGATTTAAAAACACTTAACTCAATCAAACAACCACGCAGGAACTCACTTAATTAGTAGTGATGCTGCGAAAATTAGTGCGGCGAGGGCTGGGTACGCGGTCGAGGTATTCTTACCTAACGAGATCTTAGAAACACTATATCCTAGAGCGAGTACCGAGACATAGGAGATTAGTAAGACACTCGTTGACGGGGCTGCCTCATAGCTTAAGGATATTGTTGAGGCTATCAAGAAAGGGGTTAAGACGACCACGAAGCACATTATCGTTAAAGCACTAACGTAGTATCTTAAAGTCCTCCTAACCTCGTAGAAGAAGTTAACGAATAAGTCGAAAACTTCCGGCTCGCAATCACCCAGGTTTTTGAGAAACGTCAGCGCGTCACTCAAGTATAGCGTTAGCCAAGACCTCACACGCTTCCTCACAACCTCCCTCAACTCCTCATCCTCATAGAGATAGAAAGACCTGAAAATCCTCACGTGATTAGAAGCCCTGCCAACCACTCTACCCCCAACAGCAGTACTCACAACCATTAACTGCAGGATTGCGGGGAATACCCCGATAACTAAGGAAGCCACCGAAGTAATTTGAAGAAGCTCAACGAATTCTCTCAAACTCCCGCTAACTAGGTAGTGTAGCGGGAGGATAAGTAGGAGAGTCCCCGCCACGTAAGAAGCTCTGAAAAACCTGAGTAACCCCTCATCAATCACTACCTGAAGACTTACCGGGTAGTCCGGAAATAGCGAACTCATTAGAAACCCTGCTAAGACCAGGGCAGGCACCACGAAACTAGCTAGCTCATCACCAATCAAGAAAGTCATGCTGACCGAGACGAGAGGTCCTATAGTTAGTGCCACACAGGTAATTAACCCGGCGTTAATCCTGAAATTAATTGATTTAACTACTTGAGAATAGATTGTTTTAACGTAATCAGCCGCCGCATCCCTGAGCTGAGTTAACGCGGTACCGGAATTAAGTGCTAGCGAGTACTCGAGGAGGAAATACTTAGTCTTACCTGAGGTTATCTTAGAGAGTGTTGTCAGCGCCCCCACAACACCCAAGACATCAGCTAGCTTAACGAATCTCTCACTAAGGAATTTGAAAGACTTGAATATTTTCGAGGAGCTCGCGAACCTCAGGAATTCCGCGAACTCAAGACCTGTCTTGCTCGCTGCCGCCGCAACCAGCGTAGCGAACGGTAATTCGCCGTCGAGTCCCTTATTAATTGAGGTTATTGACGTGAGTGTTTCCAGAACCCTATACGTTGAGAGAACGAAGATTAAAGCACTTAATGAGGTGATTAACGTGGGGTCAGTCCCCAGCACCCCGACGTAGTGGAGTACTGCCGGTGCTAAAGATATCGGGGCTAGTATGAGGGCTTGCCTCAGCTCCCTCCCAGCGTTAGCGTATTTCTCGATTCTTGGGTTGACTAAGGCCACGTACCTCCGATACTTCCTGATTATCTTATCAAGCATCTTCAAGCACTCCGGTGTTGAGGCTTGCCTCAGACTTACTCCTCAACTCACTCAGCCTCCTGACTCTGGAGAAGAGTTCTCGCGGAGTGATTTCTGCGCCGTCCCTACCCCTATCCCAGACCTTATTAATGATAACCTCATCCCCTGAGGGATCGTATACCAACTCAGTCAACTCTCTCAAGACTCTCCTAGGTCTCTCGGAGAAGCTCATGATTGCCACGAAGTTGAACATACCTATCTGAGAATTACTCAGGTTTATGGGGTGACTCCTGAGTCTAGCGACGACCTCCTCAGAACTCCCGCCGTGGAATGAGGTAAGCCCTCCTAAGCCGGCCAGCAGGGACTGCGCGAGGACTTGAGCTTCAGACCCTCTAGTCTCCCCCACTACGAGGAGCTTAGTTGTTGAAGATCTTAGAGCAGCCTTAGCTAAATCAAATAAATCCACTCTCACAGAACCCAGCTCGAACACGACATACCTACTCCAGCTACTGTTGGGGGGAGGGTCTATCTCACCAGTATCCTCGATAACCACCACCTTCCAGTCCGCCGGGACGTATGAGTATAGGAGAGACTTAATCAGCGTTGTCTTGCCGGAGCCCGGAGGACCCGCAACTATTAACGAGCCTCTTGAGAGGATTAAGAACTTGAGTAGCTCCGCCACAGCCTTAGGCATGACGCCCTGCCTCACCAAGACGTCAGTATGCGGAGGTGATGAAGACCTCTTCCTAACGATTATCTCAGGTCTCTTAACTGAGACTATATGTGATACTAGGTGTACCCTGTGGCCGCCGTCACTTAAGGGCATTTGAGTATCTACTATCGGGTTACTCGTGGATACGTACGTGTGGCACTTAGAAGCTATGACTTGCTGTAACTCAACCACCTCCTCTAAGGTGCTTAAGTAAATGTTCGTTCGTATGAAATCTAGCCGCGGGTTAAGATCCTCAACTAACTTATGCCTAACCCACACGGGACCCGGACCCTCAACACTCACGTCAGTGACGTAAGGATCGTCAAGCAGTAACTGTAGCTTCCCATAACCAGTCAAGGTCTTGAAGACGTAGGTAGCCGCCGGAACCTCCTCACGAGGAATCCCCAGAACTAAGGCTAGGACGTCACCCAAGTCATTCCCTTTCTTAATAAGGAGTATCAAGTCCTCAAGCCTTGACTCAATTAAGGTGAGTAGACTTCTTGAGACGCCTTCTAAGCTAGCTTGATAGAAAATACTTGATTCATCACTCACCAACCTAACGACGTAAGCACCAACACGATACTCAGCAACGACCTCGCCAGCGACCAGCTCAGCCTCATCACCTAAGAAAAACCCTCCACTCCCCTCAAAACTTGTCTTAACGCTACTCAAAAAGAGTTTCTTGAGGATATGTAAGCGTTCGCGGAGCACGGCAGGACCCGCGAGAAATCATGAGGTGCTTAAAAGAACTCTCACGGAACGCAGGAGAGAGTTATGGAAGCGTTGGTTTCAGGATCTACTAAAAACACAAACACCTCACTCAACCCATCAAATACTTTGAGCGTTAAGTACGTTATGTTTCCCGGCCTCAAGAATTGGGGCGAGTCCGTCCTCAAAACCTGACTCGGCGAGACCCCTACACCCCATACCAAGAACTCTCTATCGTGTGAGTTCCTCAAAACTAGCGTGACCTCCTTCTCCCTCAAGAAGCATTCCAGAGTAACAACACCTACCACTAAGTAGGTTTGCTGGGGCGTGATAACGTTGCTTAGTGGATTACCCGCTAAGGTAGCTACGACCAGTAAGAAGAGCAGTGATAGAATCAGGTATTTCCTCATAAAAACACCTACTGAGCTGAGGGACCTACTCCCTAGGTCTTGATTACCCACCACTAGCTTTAATTACTTGGATAGTGCCGGTAGCTACGTCGGAAACCCTAACGTGTACAGCGACCGGGACTGAAGCAGGTCTATTCACGGTTAGGTATACCATGACCTCAGACTTGCCTGGGATGATTACTGAGAGCGCTGGGTTCAGGATAGCCGTAACCCCGCCAGCCCCCGTTATCGTGCCAAGCGAGTTCGTGGCAGTCGCTACCCCCGCGACCCTAGCACCGTCCGTGAGTGTTATGTCAACGCCCTCTAACCTAAGATCCCTCGGCAGTAGATTCTGGACAGCCAAGTATAGGACTAGGGTATTGCCGGCTACGGCACTACTATATCTGGCGATAGCTACCTCGGTCGTAGGCATCTTAGCCATGGTGCTATCCAGCCAAGCCTTAATACCGAAAGCAGCTACCACAGCGATCAATATCAGTATTAAGGCAACGACAACCTCACTAACACCCCTAACCCAGAAACCACGAGACCTAACCACTTAATCACCTCACTAAGAAGGAGAAGGACTTTATAAGGAAACCACGAAAACTGAGGGAGGTAGGGGTTAAGCAGGCTTTAAGTCTTAAAAAGACTATACTCTCCTAGGCTTCATGAAGCGTAAGACAAAGAACGTGGTGATTAAGAGTATTGGAATAACGACCCACACAGGCTCCGGTATCGGGATAGGGTTCTGAAGCTCCGGATAATCACTACTCACCACATACGCAACCAACTTATTCCCCTCTAAAGCTATGATGACTATATTACCCGGAGTACTCGAACTACCTCCCAAGACCTGAACATGGAGCGGCGTGTTATGAATACCTACGTCCATACCCACAGGAAGCACCCAAGGCTCAAGAATACCGCTGACCGAATCATAGAAAGCCACGAAGAGATTTCTCGTCGTGTCATTAACCTCGTAGATCCCGTAAGGAATGATGAACTTCATGGAACCAGGATCGTAAGCAACCCTGACGAAGGTAGCGCTCTTATCAGCAAGCGTTAAGATGCCTGACTTAGAGCCGTCCGTACTAACAAAACTTAAGTTAGCCCAGCCAAGAGCGTTCCAAGCAACAAGCCAGTGAGTCTCGTTACCCGCAACCCAAGGATAGAAAGTAGTGGAGCTACCGTAATTATAGAGTGTATAAGGACCTGTCACTTCTTTAGTTTGCATATTAATTATTGCGTAAGCTAAACTCGTGGGAGACTCTCTGTAAACAGTAATAACATAGCCACCGCCGCTAAGCAATGCTGTGTACATAGGATAAACATTATAATATGAATAACTATCGGTC
>DAIRVF010000068.1:0-6176 GCA_036802965.1 Zestosphaera sp. | reverse complement strand
AGAAGAAACCAGGTACCTGAGTTTCATGATTACAGCTATCCAGGCATACGGGCTTAGCATGAGGTGGTTAGGAACAGTAATTAATGAGGGTAACGTCGAGGAATTTCTTAGAGATCTTGAGAAACACAGCATAAGCCCTGTTGGTGAGGGTGGAGAATTTGAGACATACGTAATTACCTCGAAACTCTTTAAGGGGAGAGGTGTTTACGTGGAGTCAGCGGAGCTGGTTAAGTACCCGTTGCACGGGTCCGGATATTACGTCATTAAATCGGCCAGGACTTAAACACTTCACGCTTTTGAGGGGTGGAAGACGCGCTGTTAAGCTTATCACTCATTTCTTAAACCAAGCTTCAAGACCCTTAGCCTGAGTTTTGAGGAAGTCCCTATATGCTTTCCTTAACCTCTCCACCGCGCCGCTAACTCTGCTTTCTGAGAAGTCGTGTTCTTCTACTAGAATCTTATTTATTAACTCGGGGTTTGGCTCATCCCACTTGATGGTGTACGTGTCCGTTACTGGCGGGTTTAAGAATATCTTCTTGATTTCCTCGTAGTTAAAGTCTATCTTGACGTTAGGGAGTGCCTTAATAGCTTTTTCGAAGCTTCCGTGTGTTTTTATTAGTTTAAGAGCAGTTTTAGGTCCTACGCCCTTCACCCCCTCAGGGTTGAAGTCTGTCCCGAGGAATATGGCTATATCTATTAGTTGTTCCCTGGTTATCCCTAACTGCTTGAGGAGTGTGTCTAATTCTATTAGCTCCGGTTTTATCTCGACATACACGTCCTTACCCGGTAGTTTACGCTTACCGCTGATAGTTACGTTTCTTAAGAGTCTGGGAGTGTTGAATAAGAGTGAGTCGTAGTCTTGAGAGATTGAAGCCCACGCATCGCCTTTCCTAGCCATGTAAGCTGCCTGCGCCTCACCTTCTGAGGGTGCGTTGACGTACGGTATCCCCATAGCCGACAGCAACTTCTTAGAGTCTTCAACCATTTCTGAGGTTAGTCTCCCAGTAGCTTGCGCGTATTTACGTGCTTCCTCGATCAAGCCTTCGGCTATGGCTTCCTCATACTTCTTAGCGAACTCCTCCCTTATTGCGAGTCTCTCCGCGATTTCCTTCGCTTTCAGTTCTGGTGGTTTGCCATCGAATACGTATACCGGTTTAAGCCCGGACTCCACTAGGTTTATCGTTCTGTAAAAGAGCCCGCTTAAGTGACTCGTTACGCGTCCTTTAGAATCCATTAAGGGGGTTCCGTCAGGCTGTCTTATCGCTGCCAAGAACTGGTAGAGAGCGTTGTACGCGTCGATGACCACAACCTTCCCCCTCAGCTCCCTCAAGTCGTTAATGACTCTAACTGCCGTGGTTTCCTCAACTAACTCTCTTAAGTTAACGCCCACGGTACGGACCCACCTGAAATAACTATTCAGAGTTATTATTTTTGGTTTCAGCATCTAAACACAACAATTTATAATTAGGGGCCATAACAGATTATTAGGTGAGATGACTACGAGCGTAAGCGGTCCTGACGAGTTCGTGTCTTACCTTGTTAACATAGCTCGTAAGTGGTCTAAGGTGTGGGAGGAGAGGAGGGTTTATGAGGCGAACCCTAGAGATGGCGTGCCGAAATACTTCTTGACCGCGGCGTTCATGTACCCTAACGGGCCGGCGCATGTGGGACACGCGAGAACGTATTTAATTCCTGACGTGCTAGCCAGGTTTCTGAGGGGTTTAGGGTATAACGTGTTATTTCCTATGGGCTTTCACTATACCGGGACCCCGATACTCACTCTCGCCGAGGGCTTAGCTACCGGGGATTCTCACTACGTGAGTAATGTAGCTGAGGTATTCCAGGTCGATGCCACGGAGCTCTCTAAGCTTAAGGATCCCGTGTCCGTGGCTAGGTTCTTCCACGAAATATCTAAGAACGCGATGAAGTCGTACGGACTGTCTATTGATTGGAGGAGGGAGTTCACGACCATAGACCCTGAGTTCAAATCATTCATTAGGTGGCAGTTCAAGAAACTCCTAGACTTGGGTTACTTGACTAGAGGATCCCATCCGGTGGGTTGGTGCCCCAGACATAACATGCCGGTAGGCATGCACGACACTAAGGGTGATGTAGAACCTGAGATAGAGGAGATCTACCTGATAAAGTTCATTGGTCTTGACGGGCTGGGTTACGTCGTAGCCACTTTAAGACCTGAGACCGTCTTAGGCGTGACCAACATATGGGTAAATCCAAACACTAAGTACTGTGTTGTCAGGGTCGAGACTAGCCGGGGTATCGATACCTGGGTGCTCTCCTGCGAGGCTGCTAAGAAACTAAGTTTTCAGAGGAACGTGGAGGTATTACGTGAAGTAAGTGGCGGGGATTTGATAGGTAAGGAGGTCGTGAACCCGGTTACCGGGCGCGTGGTTCGGGTTATTGAGGCCCCCTTCGTTGATCCCAGATTCGGGACAGGCGTGGTGATGAGCGTTCCTGCTCACGCCCCCTACGATTACGTAGCTTTACGTGATTACGTCCTTAGTAGGAAGGGTGGTTCTTGGGAGGGTCTGGAGCCGATACCTCTCATTAAGGTTGAGGGGTATAGTGATGTTCCCGCCAGAGACGTCGTTGAGAAGCTAGGTATTAGGTCGCAAGACGAGCACACCCTACTTGATAGCGCTACTAAGGAGGTTTACAGAGTGGAGCTGGAGTCAGGTGTTATGCGTCCAGACGTGGTCAACTTAGTTGAGAGGGAAGTGGTTGAGGGGGCTAGAAGCTTCGTGGGGGAGGAGATTTCCGGCACCCCTGTTAAGGAAGCACGTGAGAAGATCAAGAATTTCTTGATGCGTGGAGGGTTTGGAGACGCTATCTACGAGATAATGAACGCGCCGGTATACTGTAGGTGTGGTACGGAGATAGTGGTCAAGATAGTTAAGGATCAGTGGTTCATTAATTACGGGAACCCTGAGTGGAAGAAGTTAGCGCTTGAGGCTTTATCTAGGATGAGGTTAGTGCCTGAGGAAGCGAGGACTCAGTTCGTGTATACTATTAACTGGTTAAGAGAGAAAGCGTGTACTAGGAGTAGGGGTCTGGGAACTGAGTTGCCGTGGGCTCCAGGGTGGATCATCGAGTCTTTAAGTGATTCCACCATATACATGGCTTTCTACACAGTCATCCATAAAATAAGGGAGTATAAGATACCGCCTGAGAAACTGACTTACGAGTTCTGGGATTACGTCATGCTCGGTCTCGGAGATCCTAGTAAGGTCGGTGTTGATCAGGGGATTTTAGAGGAGTTGAGGAAGGAATTCCTTTACTGGTACCCCCTCGACTCCAGACATAGTGGTAAAGACTTAATACCTAATCACTTAACGTTCTTCATATTCAATCACGTAGCTATATTTCCGGAGAGCTTGTGGCCTAAGCAGATAGTCGCTAATGGTTGGGTGCTCGTGCAGGGGGAGAAGATGGCTAAGTCTAGGGGTAACATACTACCCCTACATTGGTTAGTCTCTACTTACTCGCCTGACGTGGTCAGGCTTGCTATAGCGTCCGGTGCCGAGGTTGAGAGTGATCTGAATCTCGATGTTGACGTACTTGATTCTACTAGAGCGAAGCTTAAGGCTATACACGACCTAGTCACGTCAATCTTTAGAGAAAGTGACTTAAGTCAGGTCGTGGACCTCCCTGAGAAGTGGCTTCTCTCCAGATTCGCTAGGAACGTGTTAGGCGCTTACGACGACCTATCTGGAGTGAGGGTTAGGGCGGCTTGCCTAAAGATATTCTATAACATCCATCAAGACATCCTCAAGTATCTGGAGATGGCTGAGAAACCCTCGAAGGTCTTGAGGGATCTAATGATTATGTGGCTTAAGGCGATGCACCCAGTAACCCCATTTATTACTGAGGAGTTATGGCATGAGATAGGGATGAGCGGGTTACTAGCTACCGAGGAGTTGCCTTCGAGGGATGAGCTGAGGAAAATGATTGACGAGTCTGTGGAGCTGAGCTACTTGTTCTTAGAGAGATTTGTTGACGACTTAAGGAACTTGACTAAGGTAGTGAGAGGTAATGAAGCAGTGGTATACGTTTCACCGGAGGCGGACTACAAGCACTTAGTTGAGAGTATCCGGATACTGCGTGAGGGCGGTAGGATTAGTGACGTGATAAGGTATCTCATAACTAGCGGGTTCGCAGATCAGAGGCAAGCACCTAGGATAGCTAAGACGCTGATAGACTTGATCATGTCGCTGCCTCCGGAGTTGCTGGAGACTATCGTTAGGGTAGGTTCTGTGAACGAATATGAGATACTACTTAGATTTAGGAAATTCGTGGAGGAGGAAACGGGAGTCAAGATTAAGGAAGTCTACAGATCGAGTGACGCAAGCGCGCCTGACTACGGCGGTAAGAAGAAGGCTGCACTACCTTTCAGGCCAAGCATAATGCTTATGAGTTCCTCGTGAGGCCGCCGAAGATTTGCTTGGTGGCACGATCAGGATGAAGAATCTTTTAGGTAATTTAAAAGCGCCATTGATCTTGGTTCTCTATGGTTTCTTCCTCATACTAATACAGATAGTCTTGATAAGGTTCCTAGCCTTCCTTAGCGAGGAATTAGGTCGTTCAATACTGATTCAGGTAATGACGGTTATTTTATACCTCTGTTTAAACGCTGCGTTATTGTATTCCTGGTACGTACTAACCATGTACGTTAGGGATAAGTTTTCCCCTTCACAGCCGTGAGACACGGAATTCATTACTGTCATTATTGTGGAAATCAGTGGTTTGGAGCTCAGAGCTGCAATGGGTCTTCATCTCTTCAGTCCGCCCGTCGTCGACCTCACAGCTCCAACTATATTCTCTTAAGGAATTTTTAAAGTGTTGCCGGAAGGGTGGATTGATCAGACAAATGCCTTCTCATCAATTTTCAGTGCCGGAGGCAGACATCATCTTATTCGCTTCTTAAATATTATGTCCTAAGTTGAACTGACCCCCGTCCTGAAGGGCGAGGGTTCCCCTGTCCTCCAGGACTGGGAAGTTTGGGATTACATCTCCCCTCTTCGGGGATTTAGCCCGGGGCCGGGTCTCCAACCCGTTACCCCTACCCCCCTCATGGCTTGAGTTTATGAGTAGGTTTCTGGTCATCGCCTCGGGGGCATGGGTGTTTGATTTCGCGTACCTAGCACGCCTAGCTACTAGAGAGTGGCCCCCGAAGCTCACATGTACCACCATCATCACCAATGATACTAGAAAATACATAACTTATAAACGTTCATCCCGACCCTGAAGGGCGAGGCTTTCAGTTGTAAGTTAGGTTGGTACTTGCATAATTATAATATCATAGCGTGGGTTTCTCATCACGTGTTTCAGCGCTTATAGACCTAAATCATCAATGATCCTACGTTATCAGACCTAATAAGTGTTTCAGGGTATTAAGTTGAAGATCGGGGATTTAATTATTTCTGCTACTCTCTTCTCATCCATTAAGACTATGGTTAGTGCCGCCACGTATTTCAGGCCGTATACGTCTGCTACGTACCTGAAGTACTCAGCTATTTCCTTATTGAGCACTGCGTGTACTGAGATCACATAATCTCCTCTCTGGAGTAGCGCTGGCGGTTTGCTCTTAGCTTCAAGTCCTATTATCTCGTCCTCGCTTGCCGGCATTGCTAGGGGGATGTTTAGTGACGTCGATAATTGTGAGGCTATGTTTAGCGAGTAATCAGGTAGGGTCACGAGTTTGTCTGCGATGAACCCCGGTAGTTTTTCGAGTAGTCTGTACTTGAAGTACGCGGTGACATAGTTGATGAAGTACGGGTCTGCACAGGCTTTCCTTAAATCCCAGCCTACTTTATTCATGAACCTACTCACGTACCTCTTAATGAATTCCTCGCTCAGGAAGTTCTTGAGTAGTCGCTCAGCCATAGGGTAGGCAGGGACCGTTATGCCGTGATAGTACTTACTTAAAGTTGCTTCACTGATGCCTAACGCGTGAGAGAGCTCAACGTTCTTGTAGACCTTCCTGACTGAGGAGAGGACAGCTACTGAGTCAACCCTGACGACCAACTCGCGAATCTTCTTGCTCGCGTACCTCTTCAACCTAATCACTAATAGGATGTGATATCACGGATTTTTATTTTTGGATTGTTTTAGAGCTCTCTCAGGGCTTTGTGGCGGGCCCGCCGGGATTTGAACCCGGG
>DAIRVF010000067.1:0-6244 GCA_036802965.1 Zestosphaera sp. | reverse complement strand
GGCTGACAGCTACCTACTACCTCGTAATGATTTTAACTCGCCTCACCACCTAATTTACGCAGCGAGCACTCACTGACGCGTTTTTAACACATAACCGGGAAGTATTCTTGGTAGGTGTCCCGATTATGTCTAGGGGAAAAGCTTTCGTCTCAGTAGATTTAGAGGGCCTACCCCACATAGTTAGCCGGCAACACCTACTTCCTGGGAGACCACTCTGGGATGAAGCGAGGAGGATAGCTACCGACATAGTCGTGAAGGTCTGCGAGGTCTTAAGGAATAGCGGGTTTGATGAGATAGTAGTTGCTGACAGCCACGGAGACATGATCAACTTAGAAGTACGTGAGTTCCCGGAGTACGTGACGTTAGTTAGGGGGTACCCGAGACCGATCTCCATGATAGCTGGCGCTGAGGAGAGTGATGTTGCTTTGATGATAGGGTATCACGCAGGTTTCGGGACTCGCAGAGCGATATTCGACCACACGTTCAGCGGGGCGGTGATAAGAGGCCTTGAGTTCAACGGGTTGAGGTTCAGCGAGTACTTGGTCAACTCTTCAGCTTTAGGTTATTTAGGGATTCCAGTAATTTTCCTAGCCGGTGACGAGAACTTAAGGACTGAAGTAGAGAGGCACACGCCCTGGGTAGCTTTCACCCCCATGAAAGAATCACTGAGTAGGTATTCAGCTAAGAGTCCAGCGCTAAGCAGAGTCTTGAGAGACCTGGAGTCGGGAATTGAGGAAGGATTGAGAAGATACTTCGAAGGCTTAACGAGACCTCTAACGATAGAAACTCCTATCACTGTTAGGGTGAGTTTTCACGAGAGCGGATTTGCCGATATCGCGGAACTCTTGCCGATCGTGAGGAGAGTCGATGGTGTAACCGTAGAGTACAGAGCTCAGAACCCTCTAGAAGCCTATAAAATACTGGAAGTCTTGATAATGGCTTCCCATGGCATAAGATTAATGACTGAGGTTCAGTTGAGGTAGGTATTAAGAGGACTCCACCATCAACAACCCCTGTGAGAACTAGACGTGAAGGTCCTGCCATGATCAAGACATTCATTAAATTCGTTGAAAGCCCTGAATTCAACTTAGCCAAGCTTTTTTACCCCTCGTTTCTGTTGCCGCTGATTTCAATATCTAGCGACGGTTTCGAAGCCGTTAAAGAACACGGGTATTGCAGAGGGACTGGGTTGGTGATTGAGGAAGGCAAGCTTTACGCTTTAAGCGATTCGATCGAGTGTATTCTATATTCGCGATACTTATCTGGTTCATGGTATGACGTGAGAGAGTACCTGGGGGAGGTTCACGACGACTTCAAAGACTTAGTAAGCGAGATGATTCCTTTATACGCCGACGTAAGCATCTCTACATCCCCGTTAGACGACCTAGAACTCTTCACGTCCATAATCCTCTCACGCAATACTGACTACCACAGAAACACGGTGAGATGGGTTAAGAAAATCCTTGAGTCCTTCCCCTCAATAGAATTGCTGATCAGCGCTGAACCACTCTCCTTAGCTACTGAAATCGGCAGCAGCTACCAAGTACTCGAGTTACCGAAGACCCTGCGCTGTTACTTGAGGATAAGGAGCTCCTTGGGTAGGTCCCCAGAGAGCTTGCGAGCCCTCCTAACGTGCCCCGGTGTAGGTCCTAAGACTTTACATGCTTACATGCTCTTCGTGAAGCTAGACCCTAGCTACGCCCCAATAGACACAAACCTACTAAAATTCCTTAATAAGCTGAAGGGTTTAAGAGAAGTTATCAAAGGGCTAACGCTCCCAGTCAAAAATCATTGTCTTAAGTATGTATGCGATGAGTGCCCGATAAGAAAGACATGCGTTGAAGCGTTCTTAAAAAGTAGGCTGAGACGTTTAAGTGGCTGGTTCCAGACCATTGTTTTCCTACATAGCAAGACTTTCTGCTCTAGTAAGGAGTGTGTTAAGTGTCCGATATCTAGGAAGTGTTTAATGAGTATGAGAGCTTAATAACATGCTTAACAGAATTATGTAAAGGGTTAGGCAGTTGAGTAGTGACATGACTTACTGTGAGATGTGCGGCAAACCCATGAGGAAGAGGGAAGCTAAGGTGGTTTACGTTGAGGGAACTAGGTTAGTCCTGTGTTTTTCCTGTTATTCTAAGGTTTCTAAGAGAGCTGTGAGCGCCGAGTTAAGGGAAGCCACGCAAAAAACTGAGTTAGCTCGCTCAAGCCAGAGCAAACCTAGCTTAACCACTCAAAAAGCTACCAAGACAACCCAGAAATCTAGTAAAGCAGTAGACGAGTACGAGGTAGTTCCGGACTATCATGAGAGGATAAGAAAAGCTAGAGAGAAGCTGGGATGGTCTCAGAAAGTACTCGCTAACGCCGTTAAGGAGAGCGAGAACGTTATTAAGAGGATAGAAGCAGGACGTCTCGTGCCCTCAATAGACTTAGCTCGTAAGCTGGAAAACGTACTTAAAATACAATTACTAGAACCCGTAGTTGACACAGAAGTTAATACCTTGAAAAGCATAGGTAAGAGTAGTACAGGGCTCACAATAGGTGACGTAATGGTTTTAAGAAAGGAGGAGAAGAAATAACTGATGAGCGCGAAGTCAATACTAGTGAGTAGGAAGAGAGATTTAAGTGAAGCACTCTCCCTAGCTGATACCATACACTTAAGCGTAGTTAAGAAGCTCATACTACGAGACGACTACAGACCGGACAGAAACTGCTTCCTTAACATGAGGTTACTGAACGAGGTTAAAGAATTCCTTAAATCCCTCAACTCAGGTAAGACAACGGTAGACTCTATCTATATTTACGAGGTCCTACACCCACGTCAAGTAGTTAATCTAGTGAAAGAGTTAAAAATAAACGTCAGAGACAAGATACTGATGGTTCTTGAGATATTCGCTAGCCACGCAGGTTCTAAGGAAGCTAAGCTACAAATAGAGATGGCTGAAATAACTTATCAGCTTCCTATAATTAAAGAATGGATACGGAAGGCTAAGCTAGGTGAGTTGCCGGGCTTCATGGGTCCAGGAGAGTACGCTACAGAAACATACTACAACCATATGAGGAGGAGACTCACGAAGATAAGGAGAGACCTAAACGAGTTGAGGGTTAGGAGGAGAAGGGAGAGGGAATTTAGGGCTTCTAAGGGATTCCCTCACGTAGCGATCTCAGGCTACGCTAACGCGGGGAAAACCACCCTATTTAACTCTCTAACTAAGCTGAATAAACCCACAGGTCCTGAAATGTTCACGACCATCTCCCCTAAGGCGGCGTTAGCTCCAATAGATTGCTCGGAGGTAGTATTCGTCGATACCGTGGGATTCATAAGAGACTTACCTCCTGAAGTCATAGAAGCTTTCTACGCTACACTGGAGGAGATCTCATTATCTGATTTATCGGTTTTAGTCTTGGATTCCTCTGAACCGTTAAACACCATCGAGTCGAAGTTGAGGGCTTCCTTGAACATACTATCTAAGATAGGGTACTTCGGGAAACCACTTGTTGTCGCTTTAAACAAGGTAGATTTAAGCAATGATCTGGAGGATGTAGAGGAGCTGGTAAAGAATTACATGTCCTCCAATTACTTATGGGGTTGGCGCTTGGTAAGGGTTTCTGCTCTAAGAGGAGACGGTTTAACCGAGCTTAAGAAGATCTTATGCGAGCTTCTGCCACCTAAAAGTGCTGAAAACATGAAGACTAGAGCAAAGATAGATTTTAAAGCACCTCTCTGATCCGGAAAAGCGTAAAAGTATTTAAGCACTTATCACCAAAACATTTAGGATCATAGATGGTCGGGTGTGACTGATGGCTAGGAGGAAGTGGAGTGCTCCGCGCAGGGGTTCTTTAGGTGTTAGGCCTAGGAAGAGGGCTGCTGAGTTCGTGCCTTCCGTGAGGTCGTGGCCTGAGGTATCGTTAGAGAGTCCTAGACCCCTCGCTTTCTTAGGTTATAAGGTCGGCATGACTCACGTCATATTAGTTGATGATCGTCCTGGAAGACCGACTTACGGGCAGGAAATCTTCGTTCCTGTAACCGTCATTGAGACCCCCCCTATGATACCCCTAGCCGCAAGGTTTTATGAAGCCACGGTATCGGGCCTTAAGACTTTAACTGAGGTTTGGGCAAGACCTCCTGAAGAGTTAGAGATTCACAGAAGGATTAAGACCCTCTCCGTTTCCACGGACTCGCTCGAGGAAACCGTTAAGAAACTCGATGAAATTAAAGGCAGCATCGCTAGAGTATCCCTCATAATGGCCTCACAGCCTAAGCTAACCGGAGGTCTCAGTAAGAAAATCCCTGACGTAATTGAGGTTAAGCTTGGCGGCGGGGATGTGGGAGCTCAGGTAGGGTACGCTATAGGGGTTCTCGGCAAGCCTCTAAGAATCTTCGACGTCTTCAGTGTCGGGCAATTCGTGGACGTGATAGGGGTTACTAAGGGGAAGGGCTTTCAAGGAGTGATAAAGAGGTTTGGGGTTAGGGAATTACCTAAGTGGCATAAGCATAGGAAAGGCCATAGGAGGATAGGTGCTAGGAGCCCTGCGTTCGGCGCCATAAGCCCGGTCCCGCAACCAGGTCAGATGGGGTTTCATAGGAGGACCGAATATAATAAGAGGATACTCATAATGGGTGATGACGGGAGTAAGATAAACCCCGTGAGCAGCTTCCCGCACTACGGTCAGGTAAGGACTGATTACGTCGTCCTCGCAGGTTCCGTGCAAGGAACCCCTAAGAGACCACTAGTCCTTAGGTGGCCTATTAGACCCCCAAGCTGGGTACCGGACAAAGCTCCTAAGATTGTTTATATAAGTCTTGAAAGCAAGATTTGAGTCAAGGTGTTGAGTGATGGCTGAGAAGCTACTCGTTAGCGAGAAAATCGTTGAGAAGAAAGTTCCGGTGTATGATGCGGCCGGTAACGTGGTCGGTGACGCCGTACTTCCAAGCGTTTTTTCCTTTCCTGTGAGGAAAGATTTGATTAGGAGAGCTTTCTTATCTTCCTTTACTGCTAGACTACAACCTAAGGGGAGGGATCCCTTAGCCGGTAAGAGAAGAGTTGGTGAGTCGTGGGGTATAGGGCATAGCGTTGCTAGAGTGCCTAGACTTGATAACGGCCGCGCCGTCTTCGCTCCCATGACTAGGGGCGGCAGGTTAGCTCACCCGCCGAAAGTCGATAAAGTTATTGTAGAGGGGATTAACCAGAAGGAAAGGGTCAGAGCTATTGCTTCAGCCATAGCCGCCACGAGCTACCCAGAATTAGTTAGGTTGAGGGGACATACATTCGAGAAGGAGGTTCTGCCAGTCGTAGTTGAGGATCAGGCTCTAAACGTTGCTAGGACTAGTGATGCCAGGAAGTTACTCAAGAATTTAGGGGTTTTCACGGATGTTGAGAGGGTGCGTGAGAAGACCAGGATTAGGGCTGGTAAGGGGAAGATGAGGGGTAGGAGGTACGTGGAGCCTAAATCTCTCTTAATCGTAGTACATGATGAGAAGCTTGACGCTTATAAGGCTTTCAGAAACTTACCCGGGGTAGACGTAGTCCCTGTTAGTATGTTAAGCGTCATGCATTTAGCTCCGGGAGGCGTTCCCGGCAGGCTAACCATATACACTAAGTCCGCTCTAGAAATGCTCGGGAAGAGATTTGAGGTGATGGGAATTTGAAGGACCCTGCATCCATAATTAAGAGGTCTTTAGCTACTGAGAAGTCCTTATCACTGATAGAGAAGAACAACACACTGGTTTTCATAGTCGACTTAAGAGCTAGTAAGAGCGATATAAGAGAGGCTGTGGAGAAGCTCTTCAACGTTAAGGTAGAGAAAGTGAATACGTTGATAACTATGAAGGGAGAGAAGAAAGCTTACGTTAAGCTTAAGCCGGAGTATAAGGCCAGTGAAATCGCGACTAGGTTAGGCCTTATTTAGTTGGGTGATAGCAGGTGGGTAAGAAGACACTCCAGCAGAGAGCGGGGCGCGGCGGGCAAAACTTCAGGAGTCCTTCACACACCAGAGTTGCTGAGAGTAAGTACCCACCACCCACTGATAACACGTATAGGGGGGTAGTTGCTGAACTACTGCATGATCCTGGTAGGTGGGTTCCCCTAGCTAGAATAGTTCTGGAGAATGACAACGAGTATTACATACCGGCATCTGAGGGCATGTATGTAGGGCAGGAAGTCTTCATAGGTCCTGATGCGCCTGTAAGCGTAGGATGCACCCTCCCACTAGGCAAGATACCTGAAGGCACTAAGATCTATAACAT
>DAIRVF010000066.1:0-6310 GCA_036802965.1 Zestosphaera sp. | reverse complement strand
ACCATGACCAGGGCGAACCTCAATATTGCTGTGTATTTCTGCGGCATTATGAGCATGAACAGGAGCAAAAGTAGCGTTAGCGACACCGCCATTACTACTGCTGGGAGGTATGTGCTCAGCGACAGCACAGCATCAGCGACTCCAAACCTATACAGTACTATGTATGCCCCCGCATAGTACGGCAGAGTCATCGGTATAGCTAGAAGTGTTGTTGAGACAGCTTTGTTCAGCAGGAAAACCTTGGTGCTGCAAGGCATGTATGCGAACAAGTACTCTAGCACGTGCTCGCTCTTCTCGGTGTCTACGAGACTGATAACTACCATTGTCACCAACATTGAGCACATCAAGCTGTTAACCAGTATTACGGGCTCAAGCACCCTGAGCAAGACATCGCTTGGTAGTTGCGAGAGTGGGATGTTCACAAGCATATTGTAGAAGACTATAGATGGGTAGAGTCTCAGGAAAACTACTGCTCCCGCGAAAGCCACTTTATTGCTCAAAGCAAGGAATTTAGCGTCGTTCACGCCCATTCTAGCAATCATTTTCAAGAAACTACGTGCCTGCATCTCAAGCACCTTCACTCATTCTTCTTCGCGCCGTATATCCTCAGGTAGATGTCTTCAAGCGTTGCTTTCTCAATGTTCACGTACTTGAGCCTGATGCCTGCAGACGACACCATGTTTAATACTTCCTCGGCTTCGCTCTCGGATTTCAGGTACACCACGACGCTCTCTCCATCTTCTGCTAAGTGTACGGGGAAGCCCATCTTGGAGAGCACATTCACGAGCTTAGCTCTGTCAGTTGCCTTAACAACGAGCTTTACTACTCCCTGCTCCTCTAGTAGTTGTTTAAGACCACCAGTGTAGACTACTCTGCCACTCTTCAAGACGCTCACGTTGTCTGCTAAGTCCTCGACATCGGATAGTATGTGACTCGGGAATATAATTGTGGCGCCTTGCCCTTCAACGTACTTCTTCAGAAACTCTTTTACCCTGGCTCTCCACACAGGGTCTAAACTGTTAAGGGGTTCGTCGAGGACAACGAGCTTTGGTTTGCCTATAAACGCTCTAGTGCTACAACTCCTCCACTGTAAACCTTTGTAACATTCAAAAACTCCACAACGACACCACTACCGCCACTGACGCTCAAAAGACGCCACCTATCACCTATTCTTAGTTTATAGATGAGTTTAAATGTAAATGATACGCGTCTCTAAGCAAGCACACTCCACCTCTCTCAGCAACATAGCGATAGATATAGTACCTACAGTAACAACATGCAAGTCTGAATGCACATGCATTACAAGGTGGCCCGTTCTTCCAATTAGCTATAGCTGTTTTCAACGCTGTACGCTCAATATCATCATACAAGCTCTGAGAATTGTAGAGGTTTGGAAGAAGGTGCGGGCCCGCCGGGATTTGAACCCGGGACCTCCGGCTCCGGAGGCCGGCGCCCTATCCTGGCTAGGCCACGGGCCCTTGATTACTATTTTATGAACTTTAATATTTGGTTTGATTCTGTAAGTGTGTTTGTTTGTGGGCAAAAACTTTATAAGGTGTGATGGTATAAGTTAGATGGGTCTACTGAGGGTAGTGTGAGACCCCGAGGTCGGTGGTTCAAATCCACCCCCCGCTACCATGTTTCTTCATCCTGGTTATTTAGTTGTGTGAAGTAGTTATTATGTTTTGTGTTTTATTTTTATTGTGGTGGTTTGTTTGGGTCTTGGTGGTTTGTTTGTGGGTCCTGCCGGTATTCCCTTGAGTGCTAAGGGTTCAGGAGTTCTTAGGGGGGTTAGGGTGGTTAAGGAGCTTGGGTTGGATGCTATGGAGATTGAGTTTGTGAGGGGTGTGTGGCTTAAGGCTGAAGACGCGCCTTCTGTTAAGGAGGTGGCTTCTGAGACTGGTGTTGTTCTCAGTGTTCACGCGCCGTACTACGTGAATCTCTTATCTAAGGATGAGAAGACCGTTACGGAGTCTGTTGAGAGAATACTTAACTCTGCTAGGGTTGGGTATTTGGCCGGTGCTTGGTCCCTGGTTTTCCATCCGGGCTATTACGGTAAGTTAGGTTCTGAAACAGCGACGAGCGTGGTGAGAAGCATCCTCAAGAACGTGATTTCCAGACTAATCGATGAGGGTGTGAGGATCTGGGTTAGGCCTGAGACTATGGGCGGGTTAGCTGAGTTCGGGTCTCTTGAGGAGATAGTGGATGTGGTTGAAGGTATTGAGATGGCTCACATAGCTCTAGACTTCGCACATCTATACGCGAGGAGTAGAGGTGCTTTAAACAAGCTGAGAGATTTCGAGAAAATCCTTGAGTTTATTGAAGCTAGGCTGGGCAGGGAAGCCTTGAAAGAAATGCACATACATCTTTCAGGTATCGAGTACGGTGATAGGGGTGAGAAGAAGCACCTAGACTTCAAGGACTCCAGGTTTAACTGGGTTGACGTGATTAAAGCTCTGAAAAACTATAACGTTGAGGGAGTCATAATATGTGAGTCTCCTAGCCTAGAAAATGACGCAATACTAATAAAGCAGAAGATCGTTGAGTTAGGGACTTCACGCAGTTAACCACACTTAATCCTAAAATCTTTCGGGGGGCAAATCCTGAACTTCTCGAACGCTAGACAAACGTGATCGATAGGTATGAAAACAGTAGCTCCAGACTTAAGTTTTATGAATACAGACTTACCCACTATCTTAACCTCAGCTTCCTCACACGAGGAGATCGCTCCACCACCAAAGTATTTTAGTAAGAAAGACTATAAGACTAACTTCGAGTGAGTATTCAGACAACCTCACACGTTTGGGAGCTCCTCGATGAGTGGGTCATTACTTTCAGAGAGTCAGAATCCTCATCCTCGAGTACGGCAACCACTTTTAAACCCCTTTACTATTTTATCGACGAAGATTTTGGAGAAACATTATTTAAGGGGATTTGCGAGCTATTATGGGGTCAGCGAATGCGTTTAAAAAACGTTTTATTCGCTCTCTCCGGGCTGCTAATCGTGGTCGGGTTCTTGATGCTTCTGGTACCGCTTACCGACATACTATTAGGTGATGAATTAAGCTATTCCTTCCTGATATTAGGTGCTGTATTAGTGATTGTTGGGTATGCGTCCTTCAAGAAAACACAGAGCTTATCTGTTATTGAGTCACTCTTAGTAGCTTCTCTAGCGTGGTTAGTTATACCTACCTTAAGTGCCTTAGCTTTAGTGATGGAAATCAGGATAGATTTTGTTGATGCATTCTTCGAGAGTATGAGCGGTTTTACGGGAACAGGGTTCACGGTCTTAACCCCGTCCACCCTGAAGAAATCCATCTTGATGTGGAGAGCTCTAATGCAGTGGACTGGCGAGTTAGGTATAGTGGTGTTCGCCATGATCGTGATACCATACTTTTATGAGACTGCGAGAACCGTCTACGGCTTGGAGAGACCTCTGAGGATAGGAATGAACTTATATGAGACGGCGAAGAGGCTGATCCTAGTATACGTCACGCTAACTTTAATAGGTTTCGTGTCTTACGTGATGACAGGGCTAACCCCCTTCGACGCATTAACACACATAATGACCACCATAGCTACTGGCGGCATGTCCACGTATAATGAAGGCTATAACATCATATACGCTTACTCGCCTAGCTCAGCAATACCCTTCATAGTCTTTATGACTTTAGGGGCTCTAAACTTCATAGTGCTTTACAACCTAATTACAGGGAACTTCAGGGAGGTTTTGAGATCGGAGGAACTAAGATACTTTATTCTCGTGTTGATTATCCTCTCAGTGATTACCGGAGCTACCTACTACGTTCTCGAGGGCAGGGACTTCATGAACGGGTTCTTCAATCAGGTGTCGGGCATGAGTACCACGGGATTCAATATAGGTTCGTTAAAGAATTTAAAAAGTTTTACTAAGTCATTACTAATACTTGGTATGTTTTTAGGGGGCATGACCTTCTCCACCGCTGGCGGCATAAAAACACTTAGACTCGTGATGTTTCTTAAGAGGTTGAGTATTTACACTGAGAAAACAGTTCTCCCTCCCTCAGTTATTAAGAGAGTGGTTATACAGGGTCAGACAGTAAGTGAGGAGGAGATCTCTATCTCCTTCATGTTAATATCCCTCTATGTTATGACCGCGTTCATTATCTCGTCACTTATAACCCTATTCAACGCTGAGTATTCATTTATTGACGCTCTCTTTGAGACCGTCTCTGCTTTGAGTTGTGTTGGTTTAAGTGTGGAGGTTATTACTCCTACAGCACCGTTAGCAGTTAAGTTCTTGATAGTGTTAGCGATGTATATAGGGAGGCTTGAGTTCACCCCACTACTTGTGTTGAGGAGTCTAGCAACACGGCGCAAGTATTGAGTTTAGTGTGAGTCTTCATAGTCAGCATTCATTTAAAAACGTGTTTCAATTAATATTATCTTGGTGTAGTAATGAAGATTCTGATTATAGGTGGTGGACCCGTAACTCAAGAGTTGCTTAAGGCTTTCGAATCTGAGAGAGAGCTGAAGAGGAATGAAGTAGTCGTTGTCGAGATAGATGCTGAGAAAGCAGAGGAGATTAGTAAGACATTCGACGTCGTGGTGATTAGGGGTGATGCCAGGGATATATCTCTCTACGAATCCCAGATCGCTTCCCTAACCCCGCTCAGCGACTTTGACGCCGTACTAGCTTTAACCGATCGTGAGGAAGTTAATATTTTTGCCTTAACCATAGCTAGGCATTATGGCTCAGCAGTCAGGTTAGCCAGAATCAAGAATGTGAAGGTAGGAGAGGTGGTCTCGAGGCTAGAGTTAGGGGTGCCTATAATAGTTCCAACGATAGTAAGTAGCTTCATAAAAACCTACTTGCAGACATTGCTTCAGCCAAGGCTTGTGGGGGAGGTGGATGAATACAAGGTTTACTGCCTAACAACGACTGGAACTGACAGAGTGGTGAATAAAAAGATAGAGGAGTTACAATTGCCTGAAGACGTGAAAATATTGTTCGTGTTTGATGGAACTAGGCTCTACGTCCCAAGCAAAGAAGAGGTTATCAAAGAAGGCTATTTACTCTACGTTCTAGCTAAGACCTCAGATGTAAGCGTTATCTCAGAGATCTTCAAAGGTTAGCTGTTTGAGGATTAGCGCGAAGGGAAGACTCCTAAGTAATTTAATAGGTTCCTCACAGGATATAAGTTTGGTGAAGTAATTAAGTGGTGGACGGGCCGCTGGAAAACCTCTTCTCTAGCTTGCCCCTCACGTTTCAGGACTTCGTCTTGATAGTCATCTTAATAGTAGTTGCAGTTACTGTTAGATTTATTTTCTCTTGGTTAATCACCAGCATCTCTAAGAGAGGGGTTATTTCTTCAGGAACCAGAATACTCGTTACCAGGATAGTGGACATAGTGATCGTAGTAATGATCTTGATAGGCGTAGTAGGTATAGTGACAGCTTCACTGGTTCCTTACGTCGTAGTTTTCGTGATAGCGATACTCTCCCTACTCCTCTTCTACAACGAGGTAAAAGAGTTCTCAGCCTACATAAACATTCAGTTAATGAAGTTGAGGAGGAACCCATGGGTTGAGGTATACCTGCCAGGTATTGATAAACCAATAACTTGCAGGATACTTGAGATATCTCCTTTCAACACAACGCTTGAGGACGTATTCGGTAATAAGATTTACGTCCCGAACACGGTATTATCTAACTCTGTCTATAGAGCTAGACAACCACACGTGGTTGTGAGGCTTGGTTTAAGCGTTATACACGGAGTGGCTAGCACAGGCGATTTCGACTGCAACAAAGTGGTTAGTAAGGTAAGTGAAGCGGCTAGAGACATGCTCTTCAGAGTAGAGACTGAGAGCACGTTACTCAGAATGATAGATCCTCAGAGAGTTGAGATTATTGTGAGTCTAGTGCCGGCTAAGCTACCCATAAGAGCTACTGACGTAACTAAGCTGACTACTAAACTCTCCGAGGTTCTTAAAGATTACAGGCCTGAGATAGAGGTAGTGAGAATTTCATGAGCTATCGGTTCAGCGCGCGAGAACCGCACACCACCCAGCTATTTTCCGAGGAGATCCCTAACAGTTGCTCTAACCTAGTTTTTGAGGTATTCATCCACACAATAGATCCTGAGAGCACTGAAGTCGTGATTAAAACACTACGTTTCTTCAACCCTAAAAAGATTGAGGTAAGGGCTCTTAAGGAAATCCCGGAAACCTCCTACAACTTAATCAGGCATCAATACAACGGATTCTTGATAGCTAAATGGCTTGACACGCTGCGCGCTACAAAAGACTCAGTAGTTCTCGGGGTCATGAAT
>DAIRVF010000065.1:0-6393 GCA_036802965.1 Zestosphaera sp. | reverse complement strand
CTTTAGAGCCTTGGCAAATTCTGGTTATGGTGTTTTTATGAAGTTAAGCGGATAATATAATGGTGATACTAATGTTTGTGATGGAGCTTGACGTTAGGAGAACCCGGACCCTCACACTAAGAGTTCCTGCAGGGGTTAATGACCTGCTTGAGAGGGCTTACAGAGACTTAGGCTACCCAACTAAGAGCGATTTCATAAGAGAAGCAGTGAGAGAATACATAGACGAAGTCCTCAAAAAATCAACACATAATTTTAACCCAAGTAATGAGAAGATAAGAGTAGGTAGTAAGTTCAAGTCTTCCACTATCAAGAACGCGCGACTACTCATAATACATTAAAGATAGGGATTTATGCCTCACGTGAATCACCCTCGTTCTCGAAAACTCCTTCATGATTGAATTACTAATTACTGAGCTGATTCTCGTAGATATTGATTCGTTACGACCATAACCCCGAGTCCCTCAAAGAGAGGGATAGGGGTAACGGGTCGAAGACCAGGCCCGGGATTGAATCCCCAAAGCGGGGGCATGTAGCTCCAAACCTCCCAGTCCTGGGGACGGGGAACCCCGCCTCTTCAGGACGGGGAGGAAGTCAGATCTGCTAGTTCTTTAAAGCTTTAAAAACTTGCCTGAATGTTTTAGTGGTGTTGAAGGAAGTATGTTTGGGGATGCCTTGAGGGTAATTGAGGAAGCTCAGAGAGCTTACGAAGAGGTCAGAACCAGAGAGTCTTCCGAGCTTAGTAGGATAGGGATTATCGGGGCTACTTTAATAAGTGAGGTACTCACTAAAATAAGGGCGTTAATATCCACACTCTCAGTAATCGAGAGTTCACTGGAGAGTTCGAGGCCTCCCGTAGTTAAATTATGTGAGGGTCTCACATACGTTAACGATAATCACATAGCCTCAGTAATCCATAGAACACCCCTCACCGTGATCTCATACGATAGCAGGGAGGGTAAGGTGACGGCAAGCAATAAGAGATTAAGTATAGGTGTTGGGGGCAGGACCCTAGAAATAAGGTTTAGAAATCACGTAGCAAGCGTGAACATGCTAAGTAAGGAAGACCTAGAAAAACATGCTAACTTGATTAAAGTGCTGGCGTCAGAAAAACTAGAGTTACTTAACTACGCAATAACCATAACGGAGTCTTGCAGGAGAAAGCTAGGTCTTAGGTAGGAGTTTTCAAGAACTTAAGCGTTTAATTATCTCAGCTATTTTACTGTATGTCCTCGTCTTCCTCATTAACGTCGTATTACCAACGCTTAAGGCGATCAGAGACTCCGACGGCACGTTACCTAAGTACCTAATCTTAAACTCCCTGCACAGGTCGATCACCATGTCTGTCGGGTTCTCGCTCATGTTCTCCACGAGTCCTATGATAGGTACTCCAGTTTCTTTAAGTATTGTTAATAGGGCTCTCACAGAATAAATCGAGAGTACGTGGGAGGTTGTCACTATCAGAGGTCTTGCCTTACCTACATTACTGATTATTTCTAGGTGCACATCACTTATCCCGGGCGGCGTGTCTATTATGAGGTAATCTAGGTTACCCCAAATAGTTATCGCTAGGATTTCCCTAACAACCTCGGTTATTTCGGGACCTCTTAGAGGTAGCGGCTTTCCCTCAGTGTAGTACGCGATACTCATCGCCTTAATTCCGTGAACTTTAGGAGGTATCACGCCTTTATCCTCCGATGGTTTCACGCTTGGGTTCAGGTTCAGTATTACGTGAACTGACGGGTTAGTCACGTCTAGGTCTAGTATCCCCACGCTGAAGTTATTCTCGGCTATGGCTAAAGCCATGAGCGTTGAGATCAAAGTCTTGCCAACACCGCCTTTAGGGCTCATAACCGGGATCACGTTATTAACGTCAGCAAGCCTCCTCTCTATAAGCAATTTCCTAGGATCTTCATCACGGCGTCTCAAGCCACTCACTCAACAACCACCTCCATCACCTCCACACCCCTACCCCCAACAACATCGAAATCTCTTGAGCCGCACGCGGGGCACGACACGTAAGCATGCACTACTTCAGGTATGAAATGAATAGCCTCCCTCTCCTCATCGTTAAGACTCATCTCATTAAGAGTCCAGGAATGCCCGCACCTCCTACACTGAAACGTCGCCGGTTTCCTAACGAAAACCACCGAGTCCTCACTAAGCTCGCAACCCTCAACCCTCATTAGCTCCGTTAGAGCGAACCTGAAAACCTCCTCATCAATAGACTGCAACTCACCCAACCCTATCTTAACCCTCTTAAGCTTCCCGCCACCCGCAACACTACACAAGTACTGCACCACACCCTCCGCCAAAGCCCACTCATGCATCACTCAAACACCATTAGAAAAGAATAGGAGCCGTAATTAATAAGGTGTTGAGACCAACCACACCATAGTTATTGTGAGCGGCCCTGAGGAGAGCTCCTTACGAAGAGTTAAATTACTTTAACGAGGAGTCTCGACTTGAGCTTAACGTATATTAAGTAAGATATGAGAAATCGACTATACATATCGGTTATTTGAGTGAACCAAACACCGTAAATCCCGTAAATCGGTTGAAGGATTTGAGCTAGCGTTGCCCTGAAAATCAATATCGTCATAGAACTTATCGCGAGCGGTACCCAAGTACTTCCAGCACCCCTAAACACGCCGTAAAGTGCTTGCGATGCACCAAGCCCGACTTCCGAGATTGCAGCCATTATTAGGTAAATCATAACTAGCTCAGCCACCTTCCCATCATCCGTGAGGAACTTGCCGACGAAGGGTGATAAGCTGACGAGTATTAACGTGGCTATAAACATCCATAAAACGCCTATTCTCAGGGCTTCCTTAACCACCCTATCCAAATCTCCGATGTTGTTAGAACCTACGTGGTGCCCTGTCTTAGCGGAAGCAGCTATGTTAACCGCGAAGACCGGACCAATGATCAAGTTCTCCACGCTTAACCCTATGTTATGTGCTGCTAAAGCTTCAACACCTGACCTAGCGACAGCATTTATGTATATGTTGTGTCCCGCACTCCCGACGAACCTCTCAGCGGATGCAGGGATCCCTACCGCTAAAATCTTAGCGGTTATTTTTGAGGGTATATAAAACCCTACCTTAACCGGGGGTCTTAAGAAAACGTATACGAGTAAGCCTACATACTGCGAGATCGTGGAAGCCAAACCCATACCGGAAACCCCTAACCTCGGCAACCCCAAGTAGCCTAACGCGAGGGACGGTATGAGTACAGAGCTAGACACGCCGACACTGATAGAAGAGTACGTGGGGGGCCACGGCTTCTCAACAGCTCTGAATAAGGTAGCTATCACGAAGTTAAGCATTAATGCAGGTATAGAAAACACTCTCAGACTTAAGTAAGTTACCGCCACCTCATTAACCGATTCCTGACCTCCTGAGAGCAAGCTTGTATAGATAGGTAGCCAGAGCGGTGAGGTAGTGACCACGGCTAGTGAGGAAATGACTGACGTCATGAGCGTCTCGCCGAAAGCTCTCTCAATCAATCTTAAATCGTTGCCTCCGTAAGCCTGGGAAGTGATTACCAGTAAACCAACCATGAAGACTGAAGCCACGGCATTTATTATCATGAATAGGTATGACGCAAGCCCTGTACCGGCTAAAGCTTCCGTACCGATCTTCGAAGCGGTAATCATCGCGACAAGACTTATTATCGAGTCCGGCACCATACCCACAAGTACCGGGAAAGCTATCCTGGAAACCTCTCCCCCTGAACCCATTTGAAAATAAACACCTACCTCACAGTCCCGTCAGTATGGTGTGGAGATTCTCGGCCCATATCCTGCAAGTACCTTCTGAGCTAACCATGCAAGGACCGTAAGGATTTTCCGGAGTGCAGGTCTTCATGAAGAGCGGGCATGAAGTAGGCTTTGCCCTACCTAACGTTACCTCACCACACCTACACCCAGGCAAGACGTCGCTGAAGTCGGGTTTCTCAACTATCCCGTACCTCAATGAAGCATCGAAATCCAAGAACTTCTCCTTAAGTAAAGCACCACTAGAAGGAACGACGCCTATGCCCCTCCAGTATGAGTCAACTATCTCGAAGACTTCGTTGATTATCTTCTTGGCTCTAAGGTTACCGTCCGGCTTAACAACCCGAACATATTCGTTAATTAAGGAGGGCTTCCCCTCAACCTTACACTTAAGCACCGCGAGTATGGCTAGGAGAACGTCCACAGGTTCAAACCCGGAAACCACGGTAGGTATACTGAAGTCTCTTACCAGGAATTCCCATTCCTTATACCCTATCACGGCTGAGACATGTCCGGGTGCTATGATGCCGTCCACACTCACCTCACGTACGTTTTCTAGAAGGTACTTCATGATTGGCGGCGTGAGTCTGTGAGCACTCAAGACAGTTAGGTTTTTAGGGATTGCCCGGTTGTGCACGGGCTCGGCTACGGCAGGCATGGTGGTCTCAAACCCTACGGCGAAAAAGACGTGTTCCTCATTTTCTCTCTTACCAGCTTCTTTAATCGCGTCTAAGAAACTGTAAACCACCGTGACTTTACCCCCAAGCATCTTAGCCTCGGCCAGGCTCCTAGGCTTAGCTCCTTTAACTGAAGGCAACTTAAACGCGTCACCATACGTGAAGACATTAACTCCTTCAAGAGCTAGCTTAACCAAACCCTCGACGTAATGTCCCGGGGTCACGCATACAGGACAACCAGGACCTGCTATTAATTCCACGTTTTCAGGCATTAAGCTCCTTAAACCATAGCTAGTTATGGTCCATTCATGCGTACCGCAGAAATCCATTATCTTAACTACCTCACCACCCAGCCTTCTAGCCAGTTCCCTTATTAACCTAACTATCTCAGGCGTTTCAGGATTCTTGACGAAGAGCTCTCTCAACCTGGTCTTCAAATCCATACCGCTCACCACTGAGTAAATACCTCACAAGACTAAATTAACTGTTCTAGGAGTGCTGTTAACTCAAGTAGATGTTAATTAACGCGTCTGCATCCAGCTTCTCCAGCTTGAAAGACACTACGTTCCTGTAACCCCTCAGATCTATTCTGTTCACTCCCTCACTTAACTTATATCTCTCCGAGCCGTAATTCAGTGGCGGCAAACCGATATCGTAAGAGTTAATGGTTATCTCATTAGGTTTGCTAACCCTTATGATTAACTCAGCTTCCTTATATCCAGTGAGTGGCACACCCCCGAAGCAAGAATCACCTACTGCCCAGCCGTGAACCCTGATAGTTAGTGGCGGGTTACTACTACTTACCAAGGAATACTCATCCACTGACATAATACCCCTCACGCCGCTATCTATAGGGGTTGAGTCTTTACCGCCGAGGTTGGGGGTTGTGTTATACGCGAGGAGTATCCTACTACCTGCTTTAGTCATGCTGGTTATCCTAGCACCGAAAACCGCTAATATCCTTGCCTGAGGAGGTGTTATGTAAACTAACGTCGTAGGCGCGGCTATGGTGTTAAAATACCTCCTGAGATCAACCTCCTCAGGGCTACCCTCATGTGGGTGTATGAACCCATGCGTACCAGCGTTAAACACAGCTAATATACCCCCACCCAAGTTGAGTGCGTTACTTCTGTGCGGCGCGTAAACGTTCATGCCGAAATCAAATAACCTTACGAAAACAGGTTTTTCAACCTCGGGTTCTACAGGATTACCTACTAAAACACCTCCTCTCATGAAGTGCCAGTACCTGGTGTAAGCGCTCACCGCGTAGCCAGACGTCCTATAGAGAACCCCGTAACCATCTAGAGAAGACTTGGCCCAGTCCCTTATCTCATGCCTTACCCACACCCTCCTAACCAGATCCAGACACTGAATGCCGTCAACACCTATCATCCAGTTAGGCTGCATATCGAAACACGCGTAATCAAGGTAGAGAGAACCCTTAAGCGCCGGCACATCACTTAACTTGATGAAGTTCCTTCCATCCCTGCTCAGCTCGTAAACACCTAAATTCTCCATGCCGTCCGACCTACCTATCAGCAGAACATCTTTCACAGGGTCGTAGATTATTTGAGATACTTCCCCAGCCCACCTGAACTCATCGTGAATACTGTCTTTCCAAAGCAACCTCACCCTCCTTTCCTTTATGTCGTACTCGTGTACGTGACTATACTTATTCCTGAAATCTATCTCACCAGCAAAATCTTTCTTACCCTTAAAGACCGCGGGATTATGAACCCAGCCCCCGAAATATATCTTATCATCAACCACGTCTACCGCGTTATACGTGTCTCCTCCTGAGGCGGGGCCGGAACCTAACTCACTAAACCTGTACTCTATTATCTCATCATCCACGAAATACGCTGAAGCCTCGAATGCGATCGTGTAGTAAAGCACTCCCTTAAAGTACTTAAGCCCGAAGATCCCTCCACTACCCCATTC
>DAIRVF010000064.1:0-6465 GCA_036802965.1 Zestosphaera sp. | reverse complement strand
TATTGAGGGATTGCTAAGCGTTAGTAGGGTTAAGTTCGTTAAGAAGCGCGGCATTAGTGGGCGAGGGTTCGAGAGCGTAGTGCGTGTGTACTCACTCCCCATAGCTAGCGACGTGATGACCCCTGACCCGATAACAGTTAAACCTTCTGAGGATCTCGCGGTAGCTGCTGACGTAATGACTAAGAATAGGATAGGCACTCTGCCGGTAGTTGACGACGAGGGCAACTTAGTAGGTTTGCTGAGTAAGCAGGACATACTAAACGCTTTAAGACAGGTGTAAGTATGGACTCCCTAATCTTGACCGGCGAGGTAGCTTCTAAGGATTTCCTTAGAGTGAGTAAGAACGAATCCTTAGTGAACTTAATTAAGGAGATGCGTAAGAAAAACACTGACAGAGCCCTCGTATATCGTGATGGCGTTCCTGAAGGCATTGTCACTAAGAAGGACATAGTGACTAAAGTTGCTGTGAGCCGGACTAGAAGGTACCCTGTCTCAGTACTTCACGCTTCCTCAGTAATGAGTTACCCCCTAATAACCGTGAAGAAAGAGATGCCGCTTTCTAAAGCGGCTAGGGTGATGATCGATAAGAACGTGAGTAGTCTGCCTGTGAAGGACGAGGAAAGGGTCATAGCGTTATTAACTAAGTGGGACATAGCTAAAGCCTTAATTAAGTCCCCGACACCACTCTCTCAAATCATGACGCGTGAAGTGGTAACTATAAACGACACGGACTCAATACTCACTGCCAGAAAATTGATGATTGAGGAAGGGTTCTCGTCGCTACCTGTCTTAAACAGTGAGGGTTTGTTAGTGGGTATTGTGACGTTAGATGAAATACTTGATACATTGGTAGATTTAATGGAGTTCGTGAGCGACTCAGGCTCTAAAAGCTCCCTGAAAAACATAACTGTGAGGGATTGTATGAGGCCTATCGTACCAACGCTTTCTCCAGAAGACGCTCTTGGAACTGCAGTAGCTTTAATGCTTGAGAGGAGGGTGAGAGCAGTCCTGCTCGTAGGCCCTAATAAGACATTGCGTGGAATAACCACTTTAACTGATTTAACGCGTTATGTTGCTAGCACATACGTCTAATCAAGATCCTAACGTGAACACACTATAAGAAAGCTAGGATTTCATCTCTATCCTTAATTATCTCTATTCCCGAACTAGTCCCTATCACATCAGCGCCGAAAACTACTAGGTTAAGTGCTTCGACAGCGTTTCTCACCCCTCCGGAAGCTTTAATCTTGAGTTTATCGCCGACAATCTTCTTTATTAGGAAGATGTCCCTCACGCTCACCCCTCTAGGACCGAACCCTGTGTTAGTTTTTATGAAATCCGGTTTATGATGTAGGAGTATCTCGCATACCTTAACTAACTCGTCATTAGATAGAATGCTTGTCTCCACTATTATCTTGATGCCTAACCCAACCTCCCTAGCATTCCTGACCAGCTCTCCTACCTCCTCGCTAACCCCTGCATAGTTGCCCGACTTGATCTGAGTTAAGTTGATCACTACGTCCGCTTCTCTCCCGCCATTACTAGCTATATACTCCATCTCCTTAATCTTAGCGTTTACTGGGTGATAGCCGTGGGGGAAGCCCACGACGCCGGCTACAGGAGTTTTCACTATGGACGCTATTTCCTTAACCAAGACTGAGGGAACTACTATCGATCTGAAGGAGTACTTATCCGATCTCTCGGCGAATTCTATGTAGTCTTTAACCCCCTTATCGTATTTAAGCATTGTTTGATCTATTCTGGTATTCAGTGTTTTGAGGATTTCTAGGATTTTCTCTTTCTGGAGGCTATGCAAGCCAGTCACCAACCTCAATTTTGTGCGGTATGTAGGTGTCGGCCAGGAACTTCAGTCCTTTGCTAGTTAGCGCCTCAATCTCAAGCTTCGAGAGCTTCTCTAAGAATATGTCTATCTCGACCTTCCAGCGCGGGGTCTGGAACCACTTGTAATTCATGAGCTCCTTAGCTCTCTTAATATCCATTTCCTTAGCTTTTATTATGTAGTTCTTCCTCTCACTCTCTGAGAGATACGGCTTCTTACCTAGTTTGGGTGATCCGTAAACGTCAGACATCATCACTCCTAGGAATCTAGCTTTAGGCGTGGCTAAGCGTTCGCTCTCATACGATAAGGTTATTGACCCAACCCTGAAGACGCTGTATATGTAGAACCCGTACGGATCGCTGTCAGTCAGTATGTATACTGGGAGGTTTAATTCCTCGTTCAATCTCCTCACGAACCTTCTGGTCGCTCTATCAGGCTGTCCGGCACTAGTGACTAACAGAGCTTTATTAGTTCTCCAATAACCTATCCTATGTAATTGCTGGAAAACAGCGTCTTTCTCAATAACTAACACGTACTCGACGTCGTAATCAAGGAATTCTATTAAGTCAGGGGTAGGTTCTATTGAGTACGCACCGTGACCCATCTTACTTAAGTCTATCACGTCATCTCCTGAGCGGATCCTCATATTACCTACTACCTTACCTTTCTCCTTACTCAGTATGAGCATGTCCTCCCTGAGCATATCAATAAATACTTCCAGGTCTCGTATCACCGAGTCTGACTCCTTCTGTTCGTCCCACGTGTTTTCCTCCTTCACCTTCCGCGTAACTAAGTCGCGGTACTTGATCGTGTGTTTGCCCCTATAGTATAGGTCTCTTATAGTGGGGTATTCGTTATTCTTTAAAGACTCGTAGATTATGCTCGCGATCAACAGTGTCTGCATGAACTTCTTCGATTCGTTGACGTTGAGAAAACTCCTCTTAAGAACTCCCTCCCCCAACTTCAGGAGTCCGTTGACTTCGTCGTATATTGTGTTGGTTAAGGTTCTCTTCCTTATAACCAGGGTAGGGTTCCTGCCGTTTAACACGTCCTCAATAATCTCGCTGAATTTACTCCTGATGACTTCGATGGCTTTGTTCCTAGCGCTTAAGTCTTTAGATGTGAGGTAGGTGCCGTGACTCACGATTAGCTCACCTCAATCACTACCTCCTTGAGTGACTTGATCTTAAGCATCGTTAGCTTCTTATTCAGTAACTGCAGTAGTTCCCTCTCTAACACCTCACGCTCGAACTTACCGTCCGTGAGCGTGTGTAGTGAGCGAGCTATGTCAGGTATATACTTAGCTATGGTTACTGCTTTCTCAGCTTCCTCGTATTCCTTAGCTTTCCGAGACAGGTAAGACTTCAGCTTCCTAGCTACCTCCCTCACAGCTAGCTCTATCTCCTTCTCTACTTCAGGCACGTCAGCCACGGCTTCCTTGCCGACACCCTTGTACGGAACTTTAGTACTGCATATGTGGATTAATACCGCTAGCGGGGCTGGTAACGTAACTCCATACCTATTCCACTCAATATTGTCCACTACCTTACGCATCACGTCAGCTGACTCATCGTAGAGGAGTGGTATCTTATTAGCATACCTGAGCAGTAGGGGCTTATCGGATGGAGGTACTTTATTGCCGTAAGCTATCCCGGCCTCAACTATGAACGCGTGACCCTCGTAAACGTTAGCTTTCCTCGTTACTGCGGCCGCGAACTCAGGCTTTAAAGTTTCCCTCAATCCCAACACGATGAGCTTCTCACCTAAGGAAGACAAGTGCTTGCCTGAAGGAGCTTTAACCTTAGACGCTTTAATACTCCTCATCAACTCCGTTATGTCGTTTAACGTTAGTTCAGATGGCTTAAGGTCAGGCTTAAGTCCAGCACCCTCCAATATTTTCAGAGCCGTTAACTCGCCTACGTTCTGAAACTCCTTTACGAGGAACTCAGAGAGAGTCTTAGCGTTTGTGTCGGTGAGCATTCTCTTAAGTAACTCGATGTCTACTCCGTACGGGTGTGGCTTAACCTCACGCGGAGGTACAGGCATCTCCTCAGTAGATCTCCTGAACATCACGATATTTCCTTCAGGATCCTCAAAGTATATGTTCGCGTAAGGAGCTATTATGGCCGTTCTTTTAAGGTAATCATATGTTTTCTGCTTAGATCTCTGCCAATCACCTATTAGGTGGATCTTAACCACGGTCCCGTGCCATTCATTGTTTTTATCCATTATCGAGAACTCATGTATTACCGGCGTGTTATTCGCTATATCTATGCTGACCTTGAAGTAGTAGATCTTCTTTGAGAGTATCTGTGATGTAATCACCTCCGCAGGTCTTCCAGTTGTTATCTGCCCGTAAAGTATCGCCATCTTAGCTCCTAAACCAAACATCCCGCGTGACTGCCTGAGAACGTACTTAGAACTATATAGTAACTGACCGAAAGCTCTAGGAACGTGTTGAGGAGGTAACCCGATACCGTTATCCTCTACCTGAATACTGTAGAGAACACCCTCATACTCTTCGGTGCTTCCTTCGTTATTAGTTAGGGTTCTTGAGCCCTCACCGCTTTCAGACTTAATCACTACCTTAACATCAGGTAGTATGTGATGCGTGTCCGTAGCATCCAGCGCGTTCTCAACTAACTCCCTAACGGTTTGGTAAAGAGCTCTGGCGGGGTTACTAAATCCAGCTATCTCTCTATTCCTGTAAAAGAATTCAGACGGCGATAAAGCTCTAAACTTCTCTATACTCTCTACTTCGCTCATCTTCCCACCTAAAAACTCATAATAAGAATAACTTAAAAGGAATATGTCTAAAATCATGTCATATGAAGCTCTTTCATCAAGTTCAAGTGTTACCAGCGGTTGTTTCTAGGAGGCTGGTAGCTAGTATCGGTAACAGTACCGATACCTCCCCGTAAACCGTTACGTGTTTAGCACTCGGCTTTATTTTCCCCCAACTTATTGCCTCCCTGCTTCTAGCCCCGCTGAGGCTGCCGTCCCATTCCACTGCAGTCGTCACGTAAACCGCGTAATCTAGGCCGTTCTTGAACTGATTCCACCATATCGTGTGGTGCTTGCTTATCCCCCCACCAAGTATTAAAGCTAGGCTTTTCTTAGATTGAAAGACTAGGTCTGATAACTCTTTCATGTCTTTCAGTAAGTTCAGCTTAAAACCAGTGAATTGAGAATAGATGAATAGCTGTGTCCCAAATGCTCCGTCAACAACTCCTGGAACGTAAATAGGTACCCCGTGCTTCTTAGCTACCCCTATGATTGAGTTGGGGTCGCTGGATAAAGCCTCCCCAGCAAGCGTGAGGAGTTCTCTAACTCCCCACTCATCTTTAATTGAGGAAGCCTTATACACTAGCTCCCGAACGAAAGACTCTATGAGGGGTCCGTAAGAGTCCTTAGGTATAAACACATTCCCTAACCTGTGTATACCCACCCTCTCCAACTCTAGATCGTCAGCTTCAAAATATCCCTTCAGGTAATTACCACCCAAAGCTTTAGCTATGTCGTGGTCTAAAGTCCCGCACGTGGTTATGACGACGTTAAAGAAGCCTTCATCTATTAACTGAGCTAGCAATCCTCTAAGTCCCGTAGCAACTAAGTTGCCTGTGAAAGAGAGGAATCTTAAGTCAGCTTCCTTAACGCCTTCCTTAAGTATCTCCGTAGCTTCATACAGGCTTGAAGCGGTGAACCCGTGTATCTCCCTGTATACCTTGATTAAGTCACTTACCCTCATACCCCTCCATAGCCTTACATCACTTACCTTCTCGTAAGAACTCATACACTACCCCCTCCAACTCACTCATCTTGAGGGTTCTCTGCGTCTTCTCCCTCAAGTTTTTAATCGTTAGTGTACCCTCCTTAATTTCCTTCTCACCCAGAAATATCGCGTAGTCATAGCCTCTCTCAACCACGTCACTCAATACCTCACCAACCTTCTTCTTAGTGACTACCCTAACGTCCACTACGCAACCAGCGTTTCTGAAGCTCGTGGCGACCTTATCTATCTCGACGACATAATCGCTTAACGCGATCAACGCGATCTTAGCACCCCTTTCGGGGAGTTCCCAACCCCTATTCTTGAGTACTAAGTGCATTCTGTCAAGCCCTAGAGCGAAGCCTGTTGCTGGGAGGTCTTCACCGCCGTATAAGGAGATTAGTTTGTCGTAACGCCCTCCACCCCCTATGCTGAAGGCCGCGTCGGGGACTGTTACCTCGAATATGAAGCCCGTGTAGTATGCTAACCCTCTAGCGAAGCCTAGATCTACGTAAGACTCGTTAATACCTAGCTTCCTAGAAAGCTCGAGGATCTTTATCGTTTTCTCAAGTTCTTCTAACGACTCGCTGTCTAGCCTCAACCTACCTACCTGACTCCTGATTTCCTCTGGTTCTGAGGAGGATATGCTCATTAATTCCTCGATAATTGCCTGTCCTGAAGGCTCGTACTCCCTCACTATGCTCATGGCTTTCTCAACTTCTTTCTTGTCGAGGTAGTGTATTATTAAGTCCTGAGTTTCTTCAGGTATTTTCCAGGAATTGAATAAGTGTCTGTAAAGCCCTATATTACCTATCTTAACCCTGTAGTTACTTAACCCTACCAGTCTGTAATAGTC
>DAIRVF010000063.1:0-6502 GCA_036802965.1 Zestosphaera sp. | reverse complement strand
GTGTAGGAACTTTCACAATATTAACAGACGTTGACGGAGTGTACTTAAACTTTGGCAAGCCTGATCAGAGGAAGTTAGATGTTGTCATGGTGTCTGAGCTGGAGAAATACTATAAGGAGGGACACTTCGCACCAGGATCTATGGGTCCTAAAGTGCTAGCCGCGATAAGGTTCATAAAGAACGGCGGTAGAAGAGCCATGATAGGCCATCTATACAACGGCTACGAAGTAATTAAGGGACGCTCAGGAACTACTGTACTGCCTATCTAGTCATTAATTGTTTTCGTAAGTAATTTAAACATGTACGTTAAGTGCTTTTAAATCACTAAAAGCTTTTTCTCTAGAATATATAAACAATTGTTTAAAATAGTCTTAACCCTAATTCTAACGGTGTGTTTTGCTTGGAGAAGGTAGACATACTAATAAACAATGCTTTAATTGTCACGATGAATCCTAGGAGGGATGTTATCCCGCGAGGCTTCGTCGCTGTCAGGGACGGCAAGATTGTTGATGTGGGTTCCGGTGACGGCAGAAGTAAGTACGTTGCCGAGGAATACGTGGAGTTAAGGAGGAGTGTCGTGACCCCTGGTTTCGTGTGTGCTCACACACACTTCTACGGACTCCTCTTAACCGGCTCCCCGTGGTTTGGAGTGATTGAGGCACCGTCCGATTTCCAGCAGAATCTGCAGAGGATTTGGTGGGCGTTAGACGAGACTCTAACACACGAAGACGTCTACGTCAGCGCGTTACTTGGATCCATACTTTTCGCTAGGACGGGAACAACGTTCTTTAAAGACTTACTAGACGCCCCTAACGTTACCCAGAACTCGCTGGACTACGTCGAGAAAGGCGTTACTGAAGTTGGTTTAAGAGGTTTTGCCGGGTTTTCGGTCACTCAGAGGAGGAGCTTGAGTGAGGGTTATGAGGGCATAGCAGAAAACGAGAGATTCGTTAAGAAGACTCACGCTAACCCTGAGAGCAAGGTTAAGGGGGTTTTCACGCTACACGCTTCTTTCACGGTCACAGACGACGTCTTAATCAAGACTAAGGAATTAGCTGATAAGTACGGGACTATATACGCTATGCACTTGGAGGAAGGGCTTATAGACGTCTACCACAACATCGAGCGATATGGGAAGAGACCTGTAGAGAGGTTGAGGGATATAGGCTTCTTATCCCCGAGGTTCCTCGCAATACACGGTGTTCAAGTAACTGAAGATGAGTTAATGATATTAAAGCAGTATGATGTAAAGATAGCTCATAACGCAATGAGCAACATGATTAACGGGGTTGGTGTCCCCCCAATCCCAAAGATGTTGGGGCTGGGAATGACTGTTGGTATAGGTAATGACGGGTACGTGATGGACGTCTTCGAGAACATGAGATCTACCTACCTAGTACATAAGGTAGTGAATAAAGACCCTAGGTTGATGACTCCCCTCAAGGTAGTTGAGATGGCCACTATTGACGCGGCTAAGGCGCTCGGCGCTCACGATAAGATAGGGTCTATAGAGGTAGGTAAGGAAGCCGACATAACGATATTAGTTCCTGAATTCACGCACACACCTCTCGATGAGAGAACGGTGTACGGGCATCTAGTTAACACTTTCAGCGGTAAGGACGTTTGGGGCGTCTTAGTAAAGGGTAACTGGGTAACTAAAGAGAGACGTGTAGTGACTGTAGACTTAGATAAGGTCGTCGATTACGCTGAGAAGGTAGTGAATAGACTTTGGGACCGGATGATCTCTATGGAGGTCAAGTATAAGGTTGAGTGGCTTAAGCCGTAGTTTATTAGGTGGTTTGTATGAGTGTGGAAATATCTGTTGAGATAGCTGGTCTGAAGTTCAGGAACCCCATACTAAACTCAGCATGCCCGATCTCAAGAGACGGCAAGGCCATGGAGCTACTCGCTGAGGGCGGTGCAGGAGGTCTAGTAGCTAAGACCATAGGTATTAAAGCAGCTAAGGTTCCAAGACCTCACATGGGGGTCATCAACAGAGGGTATATAGGGTTAGTGTCGCCGAAGTATGAAGACGGGAAGTTAGTTACTAAGATAGTGAGTGTTAGGGGGGCGTACTACGGGTTCTTAAACGCTGAACTTTGGTCCGACTTACCGCCCGAGCAGTGGTTCAACGTTGAACTACCTTATGCTAGGAGAGTTGCTGAGAAACACGGGATACCTTTGATAGCTAGCTTAGGATACTGGGCACACGAACTCAGGGAGCTAGGACCTAAAGCCGTGAAAGCAGGTGCTCAAGCTATTGAGTTCTCAACACATTACGTGGGCTTCGACTATAAGCCGGTTGTAGAATCAGCTAAAGCACTTAAGGAAGTCGTGGACGTCCCAGTATTCCCTAAGTTAAGCCCTCACCTCACAGGTCTTAAAGAGATGATAAGGGAGCTTGAGAAAGTAGGTGTTGACGGGGTAGTAGCGATAAACACTATAGGACCTACGCTACACATAGACATTGAGAGCGGGAGGCCCATCATGGGAGGACCTAACGGGCACGGATGGCTTTCAGGACCTGCTATAAAGCCCCTCGGCGTCGCCGTAGTAGCTGAGATAGCTAAGATAAGTAAGCTGCCTATAATCGGGGTTGGAGGAATCTCACAACCCGAGGACGTGATTGAGTACGTTATGGCTGGAGCTACGGCCGTCCAAGTATGCACTCAAGCCATACTAGAAGGCCCTAAAGTGTTTAGGAGGCTAGCTGAAGGAGTCGCTAAGTGGTTGAGGGAACACGGGTACTCAAGCATAGAGGATGTGAGAGGCATCGCGTTAAAGCATCTTAAGCCTGACCTGGCCGGCTGGTACGAGGTGAAGAACCCCGTAGTCTCAGAAGAGAAATGCATTGCTTGCGGACTATGCGAGCAGTCATGCACCTACGACGCCGTCCACGTCCTCTCTAAGGGCAACGCCAGGATAGCTGTAGTAGATCCCGGTAAGTGCTACGGTTGCGGTGTCTGCACGACGGTCTGCCCGACAAGAGCTATACACTTCCCCTCAAGCTACTGGGTGTAGTCACCCAAGATATTTCATTAAAATCAAGTAAGTTTTTCTTTTCAAGACTTGAATCCCTCCTAATGAGTATTTCTTGTTTAGTTTAAGTCATACTAAAAAACGTTCTCGAAAACTACTTGTGTGGGGACTGAAGCAATATGTCGAAGTACATAAAGAACCTCACATGTTCTCGTTGCGGCACGATCTATGAGTATAGGGATAAGCCCTCCATCTGCTTAAGAAACGATTTAGGCAGGCTAGACATAAACTATGAGTACGAAGCACTCAAGAATTTTTATACTAGAGAATACGTCAATAAAAAGCCCCTAACCAATCAATGGAAGTACTTCGACTTACTACCGCCTGAGAAAAGCGAGAACATAGTTACTCTAGATGAGGGTGCGACCCCCTTAATCAAGGCTCGAAGGCTAGCCGAGAAGCTCAGGATTAAGTCTTTATGGATTAAGGACGAGACAAGAAACCCGACAGCCTCTTATAAAGACCGCGGGATGTCCGTGGCCGTTAGCGTCGCTAAAGAGTTTGGTTACAGTAAGTTAGTCACGGCTTCATCAGGCAACGCTGCGGTAGCTCTATCAGCTTATGCTGCCAGAACCGGGATGGAGGTTTACGCTTTCGTTATAGAGCAAGCTAGTTATAGTAAGATCGCCCAGCTACTCTTCTACGGGGCTAGGGTAGTCAAGGTACGGGGTCTTGGCAGGGAGGACCCCACGGTTAAGATGATGAGGATGGCTTACGAGAAATTTGGGTTCTTCCCCTCACCCAGCTTCGGCCCCTTCAACCCCTACCAGATAGAGGGGTCTAAGACAATTTCCTACGAGATAGTGGAGCAGATGGGTTGGAGGGTTCCGGACTGGGTATTCGTTCCCGTAGGGGCTGCGTCACTACTCACAGGCGTCTGGAAAGGATTCAGGGACTACCTAGAACTAGGTCTGATTAGCGAATACCCCAGATTATTCGCGGTGCAGTCAACAGGTAACCCGCCGTTCGTTAGAGCGTTTAAAGAAAATCAAGACCCGTTCAACATACGTCCTTGGGATCACCCGCACACGATAGCTTGGGGGCTTGAGGACCCCTATCCTTGGGACGGCGACGCCGGCCTGAAAGCTCTTAAAGTAACTGGTGGTAACGCGGAGGAGGTTGAGGACTCCCTAATCGTTGAAGCTATGAAAGCACTCGCTAGCAGTGAGGGGATATTCGCAGAGCCTTCCGGAGCAGCGTCCTTAGCGGGACTCATGAAAGCTCTTCAAGATAAGCTCATAGACAAAGACGAGGAAGTGGTGGTGCTGATAACGGGGCATGGGCTGAAAGATCCTGATGTCGTTAGGGAGGTCGTGGGTGACGCTCCCATAATAAACCCGGATATTGAGGAGTTGAGGAGAGTCCTCGCAACGCACTACAAGACAGCGATCTAAACTGCTTAACGAGCTTTTCACTTTTATAAATTTCTCTGCCTTCTAATAATCTTGGCAGGGGTTACTCAGTGAGCGCTGAATCGATTCTGCAGAAGGCTTCGATTAAAGTGAATGACCATGGCGGCATACTAGTCAACGACACAGTAGTCATTGACGGCCACGAAGATTTTCACGAGAGGGTGGTAACCCACGTTCACAGCGATCACACCACAAGGCTTTCCGAGTCTATAAGGCGTAGACAGAAGATAATCGGCACACCACTCACTCTTGAATGGCTCTCCGTTGTTACAGGATTCAACGACCCCTCACTTTTCGTCCCCCTCAACTACGACCAGTCTTACAGGATAGGGGACGTTAAAGTAGTTTTTAAGAAAGCCGTACACATCCCTGGGACAGCGCAGGTATTAGTAGAGTATGAGGATAGCACAACCGTCGGGTATACCAGTGACTTCAAGAAAGTCGGTAGGGGGACCGATGTGCTCCAGCCGGAGATTCTGATCATTGACGCCGTGTATGGGCATCCCTCATACGTCAGAGAATTCGATGACTTCATCGAGACTGTTCTAGCAGATTTAGTCAACGAGTTACTTAGTAAAGGGCCTGTCCACCTATACGCTTACTACGGTAAGGTTCAGGAAGTCATGCAGGTTTTGCGTGAGCGCGGGGTCATAGCCCCATTCGTCCTCAGTCACAAACAGTACTCACTATCGAAGATCGCGGAGAAGTATGGGATGAGGTTCGGTGAGTATTTTCACGTAAACTCTCGTGAGGGCATGGACGTCGTGAGGAGCGGCTGGTACGTCTACCTAACACACTCAACCAGTTACTCCAGGCTGGCAGGGAACGATAGAGTGAGTCACGTAACGCTTAGCGGCTGGGAATTCGCGAAGCCCTACAGGAAGATCGGGAGTAACAGCTACTTAGTAGCGTTCAGCGATCACTCAGATTTTAGAGGGTTGATTGAGTATGTGGGGCTCTCTAAGCCTAAGCTACTCATAGTTAATAACGCGAGGAGCTCGCAAGGCAAGGTATTCGCGGACTACGTGGCAAGCAAGCTGAATATAAAGACCGTAGTGCTCTGACTCTGGGAATGGGAAGAGGTCTTACTCTTCGTAAGTTGCCGGAGGATTCATCCCTATCTCTCTTAAGTCGATCCCGTAGTCCTCGGTTAATAATAAGAGTGCGGCTTGAGGAGGTATCACACCTTTCTCGGTGATTATGGCGTCCACGTATTCTGGCGGCGTAACATCGAATACCGGATTAAATATCTTCACTCTCTCGTTTTCCTTAATCCACTCCTCCTCAACTATCTCCCTAGGATCCCTAACCTCTATGGGTACTAGCTCCCCTAGTAACGTGTAAGGACTGAACTTGAATGTCTCAGTAGCAACGTAGAAACGAACCCTGGCCTCCTTAGCCGCTAGAGCTACTAACGAAGTACCTATCTTGTTGACTACTGCTCCGTTAGCTGCCACAGTGTCAGCTCCCACAACTACCTTATCTACTTTCTTCATGAAATATCTTACTGACGAGTCAGGTATCACGATTACTTCAAGACCTTCCTCAGCTAGCGCCTTAGCGGTTATCAAGCCTTGAAAGGCTGGGCGGGTTTCCTTAACGTATACTACGTTGACTTTACCCTTTCTATGCGCGGTGACTATTACCGATACCGCGGCGGTGCTGTGGCAGTGAGTCATGAGGACATCCCCGTTCTCAATGCGTCTAGACCCTAACTCACCAATTATTTTGAGAGCTTCATCAGCTTTCCTTACGAATTCCTGAGCTAAGTTAATAACCGCTTGCTTACCTTCCTCCACGGAGGTAATGTTTAGTTTCCTTAGCCTGCTGAGGACGTAAGTGAGGGCATTTGGTAAAGAAACTGCCGTAGGCCTGGCGTTTTTTAGGTAGGAACCCACGCGCTCCATGTACTGGAGGAAATCACGTGTTTCGCCTCCCTTGTAATCCTCCGCAGCCTTCATCAAAGCTATGACAGCATACTTAGCTATTCTTCCAGCACCTCTTATGCTCATGTTCTTAATACCCTCATAAATCTCCACTACCTCCCTAGG
>DAIRVF010000062.1:0-6505 GCA_036802965.1 Zestosphaera sp. | reverse complement strand
CCTTGAGCTAGCGTCTAGACTTGATGTTTCGGTGGATAAGGAGGTCTTGAAGTACGTTAATGAAATAGGATTGAGGGGAAATACCCCTATACTAGTGATGGTGAACTCAAGAATTGTGGCTATTTTAGAGATCGGTGATGAGCTGAAGGAGGGGGTCCCGCAAGTAATTAGGGAGCTGAGAGACAGGGGTTACCGTGTCGGACTCGCTAGCGGGGACGTGGAGTCCAGTGTCAAGTATTATAAGGATTTACTTAAACTAGACTTCGCTTACTGGGGACTGAGACCGGACGATAAAGCAGAATTAATCAAAGACCTGCAGTCAGGGGGTCGTAAAGTAGTGTTTGTTGGTGACGGAATCAATGACGCGCCAGCACTTAGTACAGCGTACCTCGGAGTAGCGATGGGTGGCGGTGCTGAGATATCGAAAGAAGCGGGTGATGCCGTGATATTAAGTAATGACTTAAGAACACTTCTATTCTTACTCGACTTTAGTAAAGTCGTTAAGAAGAAAATACTCCAAAATATTGCTTGGGCTTTCGTATATAACATCACGCTCATACCATTAGCTACCGGGGCATTCTACACATCACTAAACTTGTTCATCACTCCCGAGTTAGCGGCTGCCGCGATGATCTTAAGCGATATCAGCGTCGTGATTAACGCACTCACAATACTTAAACATTGAGGGTCTTGAAGAATGTCCCCAGCAATTAGTTTTACTATCATCGCGAGCCGTGAACCCTTAAGTTACCTAAGCAGTTAATTTCTGGATGATATTATGGTCTAGAAAGCGTCTTGACCTTAGAGGATAAATACCTCTGCTTCAGTATGTGAGTAGGGGATAATGTTTTGGGTCGGGGCGTGGTTCTTAAGGTCTTAACTTTCGTCGTTCTGTCTTATGTGATCGCTCTCGCGTTGGATGTAGCTGTGTTGTGGTTTAGTCTCCCACTATTTTTATGGGGTTTTGCCAGGATGTGGGGTGTTGCCTTATCAGTCCTCATATGCTTAGTGTTTTACAGAGAAAGCGTTTCCGAGAGTTTCAGGAGGTTTCTCAAGCTGTCTAGGAGAGCTGTTGTCCTATACTTCCTGACACCCTTAATGGTTTACGGCGTTCTCGGGCTTTACGTAGCTCTCGCGCTACCTGTGGGATTATTTGATTTCGGCGCTTACGTTGAGATTATAGCTGACTCATTACGAAAAATCTTCACGTCAATGAGCGAGGAACAAGTAATCAGAATCGCTACTATATCAGCTTACACACAGGTAGTGTTCGCGTACTTAGCTGCGGTAACCATAAACGCGTTCTTCGCTTTAGGTGAGGAGATTGGGTGGAGGGGCTACCTCTATGATCTCCTAGGTTATAACCCTAGCTTGAGAAACACTGTGATCGTGGGTGTTTTATGGGGGCTGTGGCACGCTCCCGCAACGATCCTCCTAGGATACAATTACCAAATCAATAGATATCTAGGCTTAACACTCTTCACGTTATTGACCACCGCTTTAACCTACCCACACCTGCGAGTGACAACCACGGCAAACAGTGTTTTACCGGCCGCATCCCTTCACGGCACAGTAAACGCTTTATGGAGCTTAACAGTGTTAGCTTCTAACCTACCTACAGAACAGAAAGAGATTTTCTTAGGTTTAGGAGTGCTCGGTATAATCACGTGGATTATAGCGAGCGTAACACTCTACTTAACAACACTCCTAACGCGTAAGGGTCCTTTAAGGACAGGTTAACCGATGAAAACAACTTTAATGGTTTGGTAACTTCAGCCCTGACGTCAGTTAATTTGATCACAATTTGTGAGTTAATGTTATTTACTCTGAGAAGATTGTTGAGGTGGTGTTGTGTTGTGGCTGTGGAGGAATTGCGCGTGAGTGGTAGCGTTAAGTTGAGGGGGCCTTTAAAGCTTGGTAGTGTTGACGTATCCGGGTCATTAAGTATTGAGGGCGATGTTGAGGTCGGGGTTCTGGAAGTGAGTGGCGCAGCGAGGATTTCAGGAAACCTAACAGGTAGGGAGGTCCGTGCTTCAGGCTCCTTCAACGTTAAAGGTTCTCTCGAAGTCGCTGAACTAAGGATCTCGGGTTCCTTTGAAGTATCTGAGCGTGTTAGGGTTAGGATTCTTGAGGTCTCGGGCTCTATGAAAGCACTTAACGTGGAGGTTTCTGAGGCCAGGGTTGATGGGAGTGTGAGAGTGGAGAGACTTACCGGAAAGAAGATTGTCTTCGGGAAAGACTCAGAGGTTTCAGGGCTGGTCATCGGTTGTGAGGTCGAGATTGGAAGGAATGCTGAGGTAGAACGCATCATCGGTGGTAGGGTGGTTATCAGGAGAGGAGCTGAGGTAGGTTACGTTGAGGCACACTCAGTACTTGTTGAGCGTGGGGCAGAGGTTGAGGAACTCCGATACGTTAAAGATGCTGAGATCTATGAGGACGCGCACATACACTTAAAGACTAAGATAAGCGAGCTCTCAGAAAGAATAGTCTGTGAGGAATGATCCACTAGTTCCGGAGATGAGGGATGGGATTAGCTAGGAAGCATAGGTGCTCACACCAAACTACCTACGAGATATTGCTAGCTCTGACAAAGAGACCTTTAGGGAAGACAAAGCTCTGCTTACACGCCAACATGCCACTGGATAGGTGCTCAGACCTCCTAATAGAGCTAGAGAGTTACGGATTGATCTATAAGGTTAAAGAAGACTACAGAGATCTTTACAGAATCTCTGAAGTGGGGTACGTCTACGTGGGTCTTTACGAGAAACTCCTTAAGTTAGTGCCTTTCTTAGAGCATAGAAGGACGTGATTAGGTCTAGTTAAAAAATATTTGCGCGAGGTTTGTTAAGACTTCTTAACTATCCTCACGAGTTCCTTAACTAACTCGTCTAGGAGTTTTATGAAGTCTTCTTCACTATGCATTAGTAGGTGTTTTCCTTCCTCGATGAGTGCTTGAAGCTTCTCAAGCTCCTCGGAAGTCTTGCCTTCCGATCTCATGATGTCTATGAGCTTCGACGCCGCGTCCACTAACCTTAGAGAGCCGTAGAGATGTGGCTCCTCAACACACCCCCTAGCACTCGTTATTAAGAATGCCAGTAGCTTAAAGTGCTCGTCCTTAATGAGTTCCTCAGTACTTCTCGTAATGCACCACCTCCTCGAACGATCTCCTCTTAGGCGGTTCAGGCCATCCCTCAGGATATCCTAGACTCACCATTAGGACGGGGTCGACGTGGTCAGGAATGTCTAGTAGTTCCTTAATAGCGGTTTTGTTGAAGGAGGCTATAGGACATGAGCCAATCCCTAGATAATACGCTTCAAGCATAATGTTCTGCGCTGCCATGGCAACATCCATTAAAGCGATTTGCTTCCCCGACTCATCTCTTCTCTTAATTCGATTCTTGTTAACGCATAAAACTATGAGTGCGTAAGGGTCTCCGAAAAGTCCGGGAGAGAACAACTTTATCTTGTCTATGAGACTCTTCTCCCTAACTAAAACGAATTCCCAGGGCTGAGCGTTACCGCCACTCGGTGCCCACAAACCTGCTTCAAGAATTAGCCTCAAGTGTTCCTCAGGGACTGGGTCTGACTTAAAACTCCTCACACTCCTCCTACCCTTAATTATGTCCAATACCAACGCGGACACCCAGTAACTCACTAGCGAGCTAGATATCTAGGAGGAGAACACCATCCTTCATCAGTAAGCGTCCATCAACATATACTGTAGGCTTCATCACTATGCCGTCTAGGTGCACGGGCGCTTTAATTCTCCCCCCGAAGTCGAAGTTGCTTCCGAGCGCTATGTGAATCGTTCCCAGAACTTTCTCATCTTCCAGCACAACACCACTTACCCTAGCACCGGGGTTTGTCCCAACACCGAATTCACCCAAGTTGCGTGCCTCAACACCATACTTCGAGAGTAGTTCGTTGAGCTTCGCAGCCTCTGAACCCCCCTCAATTTGAGTAGCAACACCATCCTTAAACAATATTTTTATAGGCTGTGTCAATACTCCAACACCAGCCATCGACCCGTCCACGATTACTACCCCGTTCGCGGTACCCTCTACGGGAGCTATGTACGCTTCACCACTAGGTAAGTTCCCCCAATCACCTGGATTAACCAACACTCCAGTACTTCTCCTAGCCTTCCTGTTCTCTATGGAGAAGGTCAGGTCCGTCCCAAGACTCGCTACGACCCTGACCTCACGACCCTCATCTAGAACCTTAGCTACCGCCTCCGTCAACTTCTGAACTAGTTCGTAGTCTACGCTCATGGTCCTCAAGAATATATCCTCGGTTATGCCTGGCATCGTAGCTACTCTAGCACCCTTCTCTGCAGCTTCCTTCCTAGCCACAGTGTGCGTCAGCGATTTCGACGTGGGGGCTATAACTACGTCAGCAACTTTCATAGCTTCTGCGACAGGCTTAGGCGGCTCCTCACCGTGAACCTTCCTCGCAATCATCTCAACGTAAATAGCTTCGGCACCTAACTCTCTCGCCTTAACCCATAAATGAACACCTATGTTCCTAAGGGGTTCGTCAGTAATTATTAGTACAGACTCACCCGGCTTAACACGTAGGCACCGTGTCAACGCTACTTCAGCCGCTCTCAGTAACTCATCCCTGACCTCAACACCTAAGATGACTTGCCGGGTCACTTCCTAGACCCCCAGAAGCTCCCTGAGAACGCGAGCCATAAGCGTTCTAGGTATTAGAACGGGCTTGCCGGACGCGGTAGCTACTACCCTCTTAGCTTCCGTGCTGAATCCTATACAGTCTAATACTATGAGGTCGCGATCACTTAATTCCTCTGAGGCTTTCCTTAAATCTTCCAGGGTTCCCGTGTAGGGTGACACGCTAATAATCTTTAAGTCTGGCGCTACCCCGCCCCACTTCCTCCTAGTTAGGTCTACTTGCTTGGGATCCGGCACCACGACACCCAACCTACTCACCCTGAGCGACTCAACCACCTTAAGTAGCAGATCCGACGGCTCCACCAATAACTTCCTCGACTTAAGTTCTGGGAACTCGCCCGTACAGAGCAACCCAACCATATCAACCAACGGCTCAAGAGAGTCTATGCATCTCTGCATCAACGGGAGTATCTTCTCACGCGCAACTCTGACCTCGGTACCGTCTCTTAACCTGGTGACCAGCACGTATTCACCCTCTCCCGGGGCAAGCGCTCTGATCTCGTCCTTACTCAGCTTATCTAGAGCACCACACTCAACTACCTCTACCTTAACATCCCCTAATACTTCCTTAATCTCAGGCACTACGTCAACCCTAGGTGACTGACCTATAGTGATCAAACCTACCCTCTTCACACCATATCACCCTATCCTCTTACCGATCACGTTCTCAACTTGTCTCAATATGTCCGGGTCTTTCACGCCGGCACCGAGCGGAACGAGCTCCTTAGGTATTACTGTGATGAGGACTTCATCACCTATTTTGATCTCGGCTGAGGGGAGCGGTAGCGAAGTCTTTAAATCTAGGGTGACTATGAGATCCGGGAACGTGGCTAGTCTCACACCCTCTGAGCTCTCTAAGGTCATGTACTCATTCCAGAAAGTTATTTCATAGGTTTCAGACCCGCCTTTAACCAGTATCCTCCCCACATCATACCCGCCACGTGTCTCGATCAAGACGTTTTCAACAACCCCCCTATCAACGACCTCCCCACCACCCAGATACTTAATCACCTCATAAGCTACTCTCTCCGCGTCGCCATAATGTTTCTGTATTATCTTACCTACCTCAATAGCTTTACTGAGTGCTCCGACGGCCGCGTTCTCCTTTAAGTAGTCGGGACTAACCGGATTACGGGTTACGGCAACCATGCCGCCTGCCTGAACGGAGGCTTCTCTAACTAGCTTATCAACTTTGTCCAGAGCTCCACGAGCGAGTAACTCAACATATGTTCCGGCTTCCTTGCTCCCGCCTACCGCGGCTTGAAGGGACGTATACCCTTTAACCTTATGAAGTCCCATAGAACCCATTACGCCCGTTGGATGTGCTCTACCATCAGCGGGCGCGTCAACTACCGGGATCTCAAGAACTGCCGCGGGTATCCACCCATTAGCTGTTGAAGCACCACCATTCTCGGAGGATATGAAACCCCCTATGCATACGTTACCGTAATTCATTAATAACTCGGCGGACCTGATCATGTGACTCGGCTTTAAGTATCTTCCCTTGGCGGCCGGCGCACCTACTAGAGACGCCGTAACCACGTAACTATCTCTGGGAACCTCGCTTAAGTCTACTAGATAGAGATCACCGAATTCAACAGCAAGCTTAGCGGTCGTCAAACCCGTCTTAAGGTCCCCGCCACCTCCACCACCGAAGAATGACCTGCCGAGAACCGCTGCCTCCGCAGTCTTCTCATCAACTTTAATCCTCAACCCATGACACCTCTAAGCTCTCTTTGCTTCAAGATACTTTAGTGTTACGGACCCAGAGCTAGCTAGGTGGTTACTGACTTGGGCACCAATAGGGTTCGTAC
>DAIRVF010000061.1:0-6547 GCA_036802965.1 Zestosphaera sp. | reverse complement strand
CTTCCTAACTATGTTTATGTGTAGACTATATTTCTATTTTACAAGAAATTAAAGCGTTTTTCACATGAAGCATGCTAGGGAGAATTCGGTGGTGTTGTTAAGCTAATATGCGGTACTAATCTCCTAGTCTTAGCGTAAATCAAGCTGGCTACTAAGCCGAAAACCATTGTGAAGACTGCGTGTAGTGTGAGCCCGTGGTAGAGACTGAATAGGACTGCTTTAATCACGACAGCCAGTATAGTTCTACCTATGAGTTTCTCAACCCCGTTAAGAGGTTGTGTTCCTTACCGTTTTAGGGGCGGGGGAACCCCGCCCCTAGGGCTGGGAGGTTCGGGGGCTACATCCCCTTTTCGAGGGTTTAATCCTGGGCCGGGTCCCCGACCCATTACCCCCTACCCATGGCTTGCTCTTCATCCACGTGTTCGGGTCATTGCTATGGTTTTAACATTTATTAAAGGCTCCCGCCCTGAAGTGCTGGGGTTCCCGCTAAGGGGGTCGATATTAGACGATATTGTCTAGATCTAAAATTGCAGGATTCACCGTGTTTGATTAGTGATCGTTGTGTGAGATTTATTAGTTTCGGTACGGAACTATGTTCCGGGGTGGAACTATGGGGTTATTCGATCTGAGGCCGAAGACGAGGCGTGAAGATTTGTTTGATAGGGAGTGGGAGCTAGAACTCCTACACAGGGGTGTTGAGCGTGGCTATCCTATGATAGCGGTGCTTGGTGTGAGGCGTGTCGGCAAGACTAGCTTGCTGAGGGTTTTCTTGAATGAAGTTGACGGCTTGTACGTGGATATGAGGGGTGTTTACAGGAGGGGTGATCTCGAGGCTAAGCTCACGGAAGCGTTTGAGTCCTCGTTGACTAGGCTTAGAAGGTTTTTAGAGGGTGTGAGGGGGGTGGAGATATCTGGCTTATCTGTCCAGGTCAGGTGGAGGGGGCGGGACTCGGTTAGCTTAGTAGGTCTTTTAACGGAGATTAATAAGAGGAAGGAGAGGTTCGTGATCGTGTTAGACGAGGTGCAATCTACGCGGCCACCCCTATCCTACGAGTTAAAGAACGCGGTAGCTTTCTCCTACGACAACCTGGAGAACATAACCTTCATAGTCGCCGGCTCCGAGGTCGGCATGCTACGGGATTTCATGGGGTACGAGAACCCGTCCTCCCCACTATACGGCCGCGGAGTATATGAGGTAGTGGTCGAGAGGTTTACACCAGAATCTTCGAGAGAGTTCCTCGAGAAAGGATTCAGAGAAGAGGGCGTGGAGCCGCCTACCAACATCATAGAAGAAGCCGTGGACTTCCTTGACGGAATACCGGGCTGGCTAGCTTACTTCGGTCGTAGATACGTTGACGGCGAGAAAGACTTCAACACCATTAAAAACGCGGCCGTAGCAATAGCGCTAGACGAACTAAGCAAACTAGGCTTGAAGGAGAAACTAGTACTGAAAGCACTCGCAAATAACGCGAAGTCTTGGAGTCAGGTCAGAGACTACATACTCGAAAAACACGGCTTAGCACTACCCAAATCCACCCTCAGCAGACACATAAACAAACTCGAAAAACTAGGAATAATAAGAAACTACGAATTCCTAGACCGAGTATATAAAGAAGCAGCTAGCAGACTAATAGTTAAAACGTAGAGTATACTAGATCTAACTACTCCCTTCTTCTCAAGCCTTCACAGTACGTACCTGACGAGGCCAACCTCGACTAGTTGCTTCAGCTCTGAGACTACTTTTAACGTGTAGCTTGCTAGTAGTCTACTAGCGGGACACGACGTAGTATTACCGGTGATGAGTTGTTAGGCTGCGTGAGCAACGGGCGATGATGGTCTTAGCACGCATAACCTCGAGCCCTGAGATGGGTAGGGCTGACCTCCTCCCCGCCCTGAAGGACGGGGGTTCCCTCGCCTCCTGAAGCGGGGAGGTTTGGGATTACATCTCCCCGTTTTGGGGGATTTAATCCCGGGCCGGGTCTTCGGCCCATTACCCCTATCCCTCTCCCGCTTCGAGGGACTCGGGGTAAACGTGGATGGCTTTGCTGTTTGTTTAATAATTAGTGTGGGATCTGAATATATTAAGGGTGTTTCGTTGAGTAGTGAGTACGTTGAGAGGTTGAGGGAGAGGGCTAGGGCCTTCCTGAGTGAGGCTATGAGTGCGGAGAACCCTGACTTAGCTGTTTTCTTTGCTGAGCAGTCTATGCAGCTCTACGTAAAGGCTATCCTATACGAGATCTTTGGTGAGAGGGTTCGTGGGCATAGGTTGAGGGAGCTTCTCGCGGTACTCGTGAAAGGCTTGGAGGGGGAGGGTTTCAGGGACTTAGCGGGTGAAGTGCTGGACTTCATAGATAGAAAAAGGAGGTTATTCATAGTTGCTGAAGAAGCCTACACCATGAGCAGGTACGGCGACGTAAGCTACAGTAAGGATGACGCTGAAGGTGTTATTGAGCTAGCCTCGGAGCTCATAAAGCTACTTGATGAGGTGAGCACGCGTGTTAAGCTGGGTTAAACACCACTTCCAGCACCTGAGGAAGTGGAGGGACTATGCTGAATTAGTTGCTAGGGCTGTGAGTGACTTAGTCCCGGAAGCGGAGGTTTACGTAATAGGTAGTGTGGTTGAGGGGAAGGTCACCGTTTATAGCGACATAGACGTATTAGTAGTCATCCCAAACAAAACACTAAACAGTGAGAGCAGGAAGGATCTCGTCGTCGAAATACTTGAGAGAGCTATCGAGTACTACGGGCTTCCGTGGGACGCACCGATAGAGATCCACGTAGCTGACAAAAACACCCTTCAGGATTACTTAAAACACTCTAGGAAGCCCGCTAGAGAAGTGACGTGGATACGCATCAACTAATGAAGTTAGTTGTTGAGAGACGCCCCGAATCATGCTCGCTATCTATGCCTACGTAGACTACTGAGTTTATTAATGCTCTCACGGTAAGCAGTGGAAACTTTATGTAGAATGGTCTGGCTCGAATAGTGTTTATGTTGGTTACGTTATTGCCCGCGATCTTGAACGATATGTTCCAAGATGTAGTATTATGGGTTACCTATCACGTAAAGGTTATATTGATTGTCCGGTTAGACTCATGGTTATTATCTATGCAATAATGTAGATCATAACGGCTCGACAAGAACGCTGAGAAAGATCTCTTTAGAACTAAAGTATGAGTGGCGGGCCCGCCGGGATTTGAACCCGGGACCTCCGGCTTAGAAGGCCGGCGCTCTGTCCTAGCTGAGCTACGGGCCCCTAGAATGTGTTCTACTTAACTATTATAAATGTTTGGTTCTTGCTTTGCGTGATTAGGTGTTTAGCAGGCTTGCTATGTCTACTATCTTTTCTTTGAAGTACTTCCTTATTATTTCCCCGGCTAGGTCGTATACTTTCCTAACCCTACTGATCACCACGTAATCACTTGACGCGATTACGCCGTCCTCACCTATTACCTTAACGTCTGCTTTGTCAGCTAGTATTATCTCCGCCGCACTATCCAGCAGATTCCTCAGCACGTTAGCGTGGGTTGCTGAGTAGCTGACGTTCTTGTCTAAGACTATGGTTACCTTGCTAGGGCTTAAGTAAGGTAACTCACTCACGAGGAATCCCGCAACTTCCTCAAGAGATCTCAACTCCACACCCTTCCTGTAAGACTTCCTTAAATCCCTGACGAATCCGTCATCACATAAGAAGACATTCATGCCCTCGAGAACAGAGTGAATGGTTAACAGGACGTTATATCCGTCGATTATGAGCGGGTAGCCCGCCACACAACCAACCATCTTACCTCTTATCAGCTCCACATCACGAGAACTATGGACACACCTGAGGAGTAGAGTTCTCTCAATATTGCTTAACCCATACCTAGAAGTAATTAAGTCAAGCACGACCTTCTGCTTATAACCCCTATCCAGTAAGTACCTGTAGTCTCTGGAAGCCTCAACAACCTCTAACCTAATAAGATCTGAGACCACACCTCAAGACCCGCTAATTAACTTAAGGACTATCTCCCTAACCCTCTCCACGTCATCAACCCCTAGATAACCAGTCGCGTGGTGAGCACCGCCGCCCCCACGACCCCCAACAATCGAGGTGAGCTCTCTCAACAACCTGCTCGCAGGTACTACAGTGGAAGCTCTCGAACCCTCGGAGATCTCTACGTCAAGCCCTCCACCACCTCTCGGGCTTAGGACAATCAATACCAGATCCTCATACCTCTCACTCAAGTCTTTCAATACATCTCTTAAAGCATCGCTCTCCACCAAGTCTAAGTAGATGACGGAAACCCTTAAACCACCCACACGCTCAGCAGAAGACTCAATAAGCTTGACTAACTCCTTAACGTAGTACTTCTTAAGAGCAGCCACTCTAGACCTCAAGTCTTGAAGCTCCTTAATCATTGACTGAAGCTTTAGAGTGAGGTCACCCCCTAGCAAGCTCTCAGCAACCCTTATCTTGCTCTCCAACTCCCTAGCATACTCACTAACCTGGGTACCGGCAACGTACTCCAGCCTAACAACACCGTCGGCGATCTTCTCAGTTTTCACGATCTTCAGAGCACCGACCTCCCTAGTATTCCTTAAGTGTGTGCCGAAGCAAGCCTCAGCATCAAGACCCTCAATCTCAACAACCCTGATCACAGGCTCTAAAACAACACCTCCCTCATACAGCACAAACCCGTACCTCTCCTCAGCCTCATACTTAGGCATGAAGTAAGTCCTAACCTCCCTGCCCTCAAGAACAACTTTATTAGCCAGGTCCTCAATAATCCTCACCTCCTCATCTGTTAAGGGCTTATAGTGGGTTATGTCTAGCCTAGCCCTATCCTCAGACTTCTCAGCACCTGCCTGCCAGACATGAGAACCCAGAACCTTTCTAGCCACCCCAAGAATCACGTGGGTCGCCGTATGATGCCTCATTAACTTATACCTCCTCTCCCAATCAATAACACCCCTAACTACAACGCCCGCGACATCAGCTGGTAGAGAATCCCCAACCTTATGGAGTATCACGTCACCAACCTTCTGAACATCGACGACTCTGTAAGCTTTATTGTCCAAAAACAAGTACCCGACATCAGGTTCCTGACCACCGCCCTCAGGATAGAACGCGGTCTCCTCTAATATCACGTAGCCTCCCACGACCTTAACCACGCGTGAGGTAAACTCCCTCAAGTATGGATCCTCGTGGAATAACTGCCTAGTAGGCCTCAAATCCTTCACAGCATCAGCAACCTCGGCAGGAACCTTACTCTTCTCCTCCCTACGCAGGGGGGCTCTAGAGTGTTTAGCAGCTAACCTATTGTAGAAATCGCTAGGCACGACGACCTCAACACCCTCCCTCCTACCAACCTCAGCGACAACCTCTGGGGGGATTCCATGACTATCGTAAAGCTCCACTAACTCATCCAAGCTCAGTCCGTGGGTCCCTCTCCTCAAATACTTCCTAACTAATGTGGGCGCCTTACCTAAGACATCAAGATATTTACTGACCTCATGTCTCAGAACATCCTCCACGTAGCTCTCCTTACCCCTCAACTGCTCGTACATATCGCCCCAGAACTTGATCTGCTTGTCGAAGAGTACGTAAGCTTCACTCAAATCATAACCTAGCTGAGTCAATAACCTGAAAATTCTTCTTAGAACGAGCCTGGCTAAGTAACCCTCACCACTATTCGAGGGAACGATACCGTCAGAAAGCATTAAGGAAGCTGTCTTAACGTGATCTAATAAAGCGTAAACCTTAATCACCTTATCAAGAATAGACCCTAACTCCTCAGCACTCAGCCCCAACTCCCTAGAAACCTCGTCTTTTAGCTTAGCGTAGAGAACCTCATTCTTCGGATTCAGCCTACCAACATACTTAACACTCACCCTCAACACATCCTCAGAGGGCTCCTCAACCCCTAACAACCTATAATAATCGCTCACTAAGCCACCGTAGATTGCGTGGAAAGCTGTAGGGGTCTTCTGAGTAAGCCAAGCAATCCTCTCGATCCCGTACCCGGTATCAACTATTTTGAGGGGTATCTCCCTGTAAGTACCGTCAGGCAGGGACTCATACATCATGAAGACGAGGGTAGCGACCTCCAACCCACCTACAGCTACCTCGAAGCAAGGACCAGCGTTACCTCCTCCCTCCCACCAAGACTCCTTAAAAACGAGCTCGTCCTCAGGAACCCCTATAACCCTTGTGAAGAACTCTCTAGCGTATTCCACCGTCTCGTGAGTGAAGTACACGTACTTGTCAGGGTAGTTAAAGGCGTGGTGACCCCCCATAATGAAGTTAGTTAAGTGCCTCCCGAAAGTATACCCAACACTATCAATGTCCTCAAGCCTAATACTAGGTTGAGCGATCACCAGAGGATTAGCGGGTGGTGGGACAAGACCGGAAGTCACGTGAGGCTGGAAAACAACTATCGAAGCTATGGTTAGGTAGAGATCATCCCTCCACCTAGCCACGACAGGGTAGGGCTTAATAACCTTATGACCGCGTTCCTCGAAGAAACTGAGGAACTTGTCACGAACCTCCTTAACCGTGAGCGG
>DAIRVF010000060.1:0-6584 GCA_036802965.1 Zestosphaera sp. | reverse complement strand
GAGCCCAACGCTTCTGCAACCATATTAACTACTTGCTGAGCTATCTCGTTGCCTTGCGCGGGGTAATCACTATCCCCAGCTAACCATATAGCTCTAGGCGTGCTATTAAACCACGAAACTAGGGCGCTGATCTCCTCCGGGGTAACTAACCTCAGTGCCTGACCTATTATAACCATCTCAACGCCTTTCAGAGTAGTTGAGGTAAACCCGCCGTACCTAATCTCAGCATTATTCTTAACGTAATCTGGAAGAACCTCCAAATCGGCTTCGCTAGATAGCAAAACCACCCAGTTAGCTTCAGGAATCATCTTCATCATCTCAACCACTCCGCCGATCGTCTGACCGTGAGATAAGTCTATCAATATACCTATCCCGACCTTAGCAGCCTTAAGCGGTTGAGGAGTCATCAAACCAGCAACCAATATAAAGAACAAGACTACTAAAGCTATGGTAGCTAATCTACGCATGTAGACACCTCAATTACATCTACTACGGCAAGGTTAATAAATTGAAACCTGAAGTAGCGCATGGCATCGCTCTATCAGATTTTGAAAGCGGTTTATTTTATTAGAAGAACTAGTTTATTGGGGATAAGTATGAGGTATTACAAAGCCCTCTCAAGAATGAGTGTTGTGATTATTGCGTTCATAGTCTTAGTAGCGGTCGTCGCCTTACTGCTCACGTTACCTAGTCTGCAAGTACCCGCGACTACGACGCCTACCACTACCCCCATGACCACATCACCGACAACTACACCAACCACAACACCTACCACCACACCGACCACATCACCGACAACGCCCGTTACGGAAGGTGTTGTGTTGTACGTGGTTACTAGGCATTCAGGGGATATTCAGGAGGTAGCGAGGAGGGAGTTTCTGAATTCCGAGATTGCGAGAAGATACAACATCAAGGACGTTGTTTTCGTGTATCTAGAGGCTGGCTGGTGGGTGCCGATTATTCAGCAGAAAAACTACGATGTTGGGTGGGGTGGCGGCCCCACACTATTTGATACGCTGTATCAAGCAGGGCTCTTAGCACCTCTAACTTCTCAGGAGGTCTTAGACGCGGTGAGTCAGATACCGGACTACATAGCCGGTGCTCCGATGAAGAGGTTCGGTCCAGATAACAAGATATACTGGGTTGCGGCCGCGATGTCTTCCTTCGGATTTACTGTGAACTTAGCTACTCTAGAGTCTTACGGGTTGCCTCAACCAGCTAGGTGGAGGGATTTAGGTAGTGTAGACTATGCTCGCAAGCTCATCTCCTTAGGTAAGCCGGCGGTAGGTATAGCGGACCCAACTCAATCAACCAGTAACACGAGGATGTACGAGATAATCCTGCAGGCTTACGGGTGGGATGAGGGTTGGAAAGTGCTGACTACTATGGCAGCCAACGCTAAGGTTTATCAAGGATCCGGGGATGTGAGGGACGGCGTTATAGTCGGTGATATAGACGTCGGTATCACTATAGATTTCTACGGGTACATAGCACAGTCACAAAACCCTGACTGCAAGTACTTAATTCCGGCAGGTGAGACCATAGTTAACGGCGACCCTATAGCGCTCTTAAAAACCTCGCGCAATCCCGAAGCAGCACAGGCATTCATAGCCTGGGTCTTAACTGAAGGTCAGTGGAAGGTCTGGTTTAAGCCCGACATAAACAGACTTCCAGTAAATCCGAGAGCTTTCGAAACACCTGAAGGGAGGGAGAGGCAAGACCTTTACCAAGCTTTCTTAGAAATAAACAGGACTGTGGGGATACCTTTCGACGACAACCTAGCGCTATCCTACGAGAAAGCAGTCATATACTACTTCAAGGCAGTGCTGGTAGAGCTGAATAGTAATCTGAAGCAGACCTGGATCACGCTAGTCAGCAAGTATTTGAACGGACAGCTAACTCAGGAGCAGTTCGAGTATTACGTGGGATTCCTAAGCAAGCCGCTAACATACGTTGACCCCAAAACCGGGGAGACCGTTACGTTCACTCAGGAAGACGCTATAAGAGTGACTAGCATAATAGGGAGTGAGCCTCAATTAATAGATCTCTACACACTTGCGTGGAGGCAGGCAGCAACCCAGAGATACCAGCAAATACTCAGCGAGCTCGGAGGGTGAGTCAAGAACTAAGCGTGCGAGAGTCTTCATAGTTAACTCGAAAATGTTTTGTATTAGTTGTGAATCATTTCCTCAAGTTTCGGTCTCAGACTATCGACTTTGTGCTTCACGTATTTCATGAAGGCTCTTAAGAGTATTCTAGCGGGTAAGTACTTAGCTTCCTTCATGTAGAACCTACTCATTATATCCTCAGCCCAATAGAGGGAGTGGTAAAGTGTTTTAAGCATTATGTCCACGTGTTCCCTCCTTACAGCGTTTCTCCTGAACCAATCCCTATCTTTCAGAGCGCCCATGGGGACGAAGAACATGGGTACTATGAGGCTCCTATATTGACGTATCCTGTCCAAGAGTTCCGAGGTCTTTACTAGGTCGTCAGGGGTTTCCTCGGGCATTCCCAGAATTAAAGTCACGGCGGGGACTACTCTGTTCTCGTGAAGTATTTTAAGTGCTTCCTCAACTACCTCAGGCCATTTCTCAGGCGGGTATGGCGCTGACTTAGCCGGCATGATTTTCCTAGCTAGGTTCGGGCTACCTGTTTCAAGACCTATCTCAACACCTAGGTAGTCTTGCTTGTCATGCAGTACCTCGTTCATTATCTTAGACACTAACCTGTAGTTATCCTCAGCGAACTTAACTGCAGCGAAGCTCGTGTGTGCCCAAGCTATGCTCTCAGGAGTTAATTCCTTAACTAGCTCATGTAACCTAATTAAAGGTTCTTCCCTAGGCTTAACACCGTCAGCACCGTAAAGCAAGACGTCCTCACTGTGTAATATTGTGTTCTTAACTCCGTTACGCACGTTAATCTCTACCTCAGCCCTAATCTTCTCTAAGGGCATGTACCTAAGCGGCCTCAACGTTACCGAGCAGAATTTACAACCTCTGGGGCAACCCCGCATTATCTCTACTAAGCCGTTCACGCTCGCACCCTTAATCACCGGTATCTCGCTGATTTGCGGAACCTCGTGAGGTCCTACGAAAACGTATTGAGGTAACTCCTCATTATTTAAGGCTTTCTCAACTAACTCACCGATCACTAACTCAGCCTCGCCGTCGACAACCGTGTCAACGCCGAACTCACGCATTAGCTCTACCTCCCATAACCACTGCCACGCCGCCGGCCCGCCAACTATTATCTTCACGCCCCTTTCCTTAGCCTTACGTACCGGCTCACTCCTCATGAATCTTATGAAGGACTTCCTGTTTACGGGCTCCTTACCCGTTATGAACCACCACTCACTACTCGGGGGTCCGTAAGCGAAGTAGTCGTGATGCCCTATCATGAGGATCTTCATGCTATTTAAGTACTTACTTATGTGGTCGGGGTCTATGATCGCTGCTTTATAACCTAAGTCCTGCAGTCTCGCCTCAATCTTCCTTAACCCGTAAGGGGCTTCAACAGGTCTGCCTAACCCATCAACCCTTATTTTAGGGGCCGCTATCCACATCCACAGGAACTCGGGAATGCCTATGGCGGGGCCTGTAGTCATGAATCCTAGGAATTCCTTCCTCCTATGATTTGATATCATCGTTCTGTCGCTGGTTATGACGATCTCGAAACTCATGAGCCCTCACCAGCTATAATGAGGTTAATACTGTACTGCTTAATTACCTCTAAATACTCGCTTCCTAAGCCGCGCGTGGAATACACCCTAATATCATTGCCTGACTCAACCAGTTTCTGTAGGAGTGTCTTCAGAGCGTTAGGTCCGTGACCAGAGTACTTGACGACTATACTCATGTGTATGTTAGATAAGAGTAAGTCCCTCACTTGCTTAAGATATAGGGGTGGGGGGAGGGGGCTCATGACGTGAAGCTCTATCTTCCTATACTTACCTCGCAAACCCTCCCTCACGAGATCGTACACTAGGTAACGATTCATAAAATCATCCTCTCTACACAAAATGATCACTACACTCAATACCTTACTAGCACTGACCACGCCCCCAGGCCTTGAAGGAAAGGTCGTGCTGGGGGGTTGTCCGTAATTCATCCATCATGCCTCATTAAATAAATGAGTTCATGATAAATAAATATTGCATTCATCAATGAGATCGCTTAAACTATGCTGGTCATGAGTTTAACACTTATAATTAGCTTAAGCGTGGATTTAAACGGTGGTCTTCAAGTGAAGTATATCTACACGGAAAAAGCACCTAAGCCCGTAGGTCCTTACTCACAAGCTGTTTTAGTTGGTAATCTTCTCTTCGTGTCAGGTCAGTTACCTATAAACCCATTAACTGGTGAGCTGGTAAGGAATGATTTCAAGGAAGCTGCTAAGCAAGCATTAAGTAATGTGATCGAGATAGTCCGCGCGTCGGGAGGCGACGTGATGAATATAGCTAAAGTTACCGTGTACTTAAAAGACATAACTAAGTTTAGCGAATTCAACGAGGTCTATAGTAAATTAATGGGTGATCACAAACCTGCTAGAGCGGTAGTAGCTGTTTCCTCAATACCTAGAGACGCTGACTTAATGATTGAGGCAGTGGCTTACTTAGAGTAATTACGGGTAGTATCGCGGTTTTCACTTAATCTTGCTTGATAAGTGATTACTTATTTCCCGGAGCATCACCCTATACATGTCTACAGCTTTCCTTAACTCAACGACCTCGACATACTCGTTAGGTTTATGTGCTAGTGTTTCTTTTCCCGGACCTAAGCCAAGACCTGCTGCGTTGAATTCATTCACGATGACTAAATCTGTTGAGAATCTCCAGTAATGTCTTGAAACACTACTATATATCTTCTTAAGAGTCCTCATAAGAGGCTTAATCAAGTTCTCGTCCTCATTTATCCAGCCAGGGAAGAACTCCTTAGTGTGTAGGGGGTAATCTCTCCAAGACTTAACTTCCTCCTCTCTTAGCGTGGGTCTGCACCCAGCGTTCTTTAAGTTCTTGACATGATTACATACGTCCTCATAAACCCTCATTATGTCTGCCTCACCCCTGCCCGGCAACACCCTGTGATCTACAGTGACTAAGCACTTATCAGGTATTTGAGGCTGTATCTTAGGCCAGCACTCGATGAGTGTAGCCGTAGCTGACTCACTACCGAGTAACTCGTGTGCTGGTAAGTTATTAGACGCTTCAGCTACCTTTAAGATAGCTAGGGCAGCACCCTCAAGAGAGTTAATGCCCTCACCAGGCATTGAGGCGTGAGCCGAGACTCCCGAGATCTCAAGATCTATGACTGCCCTACCCCTGTGTCCGAGACCGAGCTCAAGGGATGTGGCCTCCCCAGTTACCACCACGTCAGGCCGTACCCTCAGAGAATCTCTTAAAGCGTGTCTTAACGCGACACCCTCGATTATCTCCTCATGAACCGTATACACTACGTAGAGATCGCTCTCCAAAGTCTTTAAGTCTTCAAGTGCTTTTATTTGTGACGCGATCGAGCCCTTCATATCAGCAGTCCCCCTCCCGTACATCCTGCCATCAATCACAGCGCCTGAGAAGGGGTCAACAACCCACTGACTTAAATCGCCCACGTCCACAGTATCTAGATGTCCCTCCACGACGATGATTCCTAGACCACCGCCCCTCACGGGAGCGATCACGTTCCCTACACTATCTATGAAGACTTTATCAACTCCTGCACGACCTAATAACTCCTTAACAACGTTCGCTAGTTCCCCCTCACTCCCCGGCAAGCTCTTTACCTTCACGAGTTCTTTAAGTAGCTCTACTACGTCCAACCTCATCTCCTCACAATCCTGACTACCCACTTAGTACCCGACGGCGTGTCCTGAAGTTCCACACCTAACTTCCTTAACTCCTCCCTAATCTTGTCTGATAACTCCCACATCTTTCTCCTCCTTAGCTCGGACCTAACATCAACTAATAACTTGATTAAGTCGTTGGTTAATCCCTCTACAGTTCCTGGTCTTAACACGAAGCCTAGAACGCCGTTCATGTAGTTTAGTGCGTCAACAACTAATCTATGCGTGTCCGCACTAATGTCGCTCCTCTTATTGGTGTAATCGTTGATAGCTGATATCAGATCCAAATAGCTAGCTATAGCCTCAGCAGTGTTGAGGTCGTTGTTCATGGCCTCCTCGAACCCCTCCCTAGCTCTCACAGCCTTCTTCCTTAGCTCTACTTCCTCATCACTAATCGTACTAACCTCCCTAACCTCTAGCTGTTCTAGTCTTGAGTGAGCTACCTCAACCTTAGAGAATGTCTTGTGCGCGTTCTCAAGCGCGTCCCAAGTGAAGTCTATCGGAGATCTGTAGTGGGTCTGCAGCAAGTAGAGTCTGAGGGTGTTAGCGCCGTACCTACTCACCGCCTCCCTTATTGTGACATAATTACCTAGAGACTTACTCATCTTCTCCCCACCCACCGTGAGCAAGCCTACATGGATCCAGAAATTAACGAAGGGCTTCACGCCCGTGAAAGACTCGGCCTGAGCTACCTCAGCCTCGTGATGAGGGAATATCAGCTCCACCGCACCGCCATGTATGTCGTATTG
>DAIRVF010000059.1:2686-6604 GCA_036802965.1 Zestosphaera sp. | reverse complement strand
TCTCAAACCATTCCATCATCTTTAGGGGATCTCCACCCACTGTGAAGAGCCTGTGTGCTGACTCTATTATATTTGATAGAGACTCAGCACACATCTTCTCTACTTCAAGTATTCCTGGATTAACTTCCGGGATTGCCTTACCTAAGGCTTTCTGTAGTAATGATTTGTATAGGTTTACGGAGTTATTTATCAGTGTGAGGGAAGCTGACGTGTTCCTATTCCACAACTCATTCACAGCACTAAGCATGGAGTGTGTTGCTCTCAACCTTTCCTTAACTAGTGAATACTCTGGTGACTCAGGTATTGCTTGAAGCGCTTCCTCACAATTCTTAAGAGCTGTCTTAACATCGTTTTTGCTTAAAGCTCTCAACATGTTAGCTAAGTAAGCTGTGAGATACTCATAAACTAGTGTTTCATTAAGTAGTTTCTGATCTTCCTCAGCGACTGCGAAATCTTTAAGACTCTCAACCTTCAGAGCTTCCTCAAAATAACGTCTAGAATCATCTATTGGAAGAGGCGATGACGTGATGAGAGGCGTTATCGGCTGTGAGAGTTGCTGTAAGTACCTAGCACGCACGTTCGCGCGCGTTAAGCTAACCTTAGGTTTTATTAAATTCTGGAATATCTGGTACCTAGCCGCAACGTCAACGGTCGTTGAGGTTATGATGGTTGGTGGGAGTATCTCTCTAATCCATTTCTCAAGTTCCTGTTTTAGGTTCTCAGTATATTTTGAGGCGTCCACTATCTTGTTCGTGTAGCCGCAGTACTCACACCTAACCCAGCTATCGCCCGGTTTAGGTGCTGGGAGCGGCGCGCCGCAATTAGTGCATCTAAGCTTGTAGACCTCCAATAAACCACCTCAAAATCAACTCTATAGCTAACTTACTTCCTTTCAAACCTTATGGTGGTTCTCATGAGGTCTATCCTAGCTTGCAATTCTCTTATTCTAGCGTTTATGCGTTCCTCCATGAGCCTCATCTCCTTGATGGCTAGGTCGTAGTAATACTTAGATATCTTATCGCTTAAGTCTCTTATCATCGTGTAGCAAACCCTGCACACAGCTATCTTCCCGTCATTGATTAAGTAGGGTGCGTCTTTGTCGTACCTGGACTTGACGTACTCGTTTACCGACGCCGGTAGGTATATGTAGTTTACTTCCTCACCCTGGATCTCCCTATGACACACCCAACACTTAGTTGACTTACCTAACTTGGTTATCCTCTCATTAACGAATTCTCTTACCTCTGGTGTAGCTTGTTGTAGGAATGCGAGTGCTTCTGAATATATCTCTACGGCTTTGCTCGGTTCGTTTTCCTCTATCTTAACCGCTCTAATTATTTTCGCGTAACCTAATAGTCTAAATCCTATGACATTGAGTGGTTCGTGAAGACCTACTAAATCCTCTAGGATTAATCTTCGTGCTCCCTCAGCTAGTAATATGCTAGCGACGTTCTCGTATTTCTCAGCTATGCTCATATCCATAGACTTAACCTTACCTATGTCGAAGCTAGGCAAACCAGATAATTCAGCCAGTAATTCCAGCTCGCGCGCGAGATCCTGAGGATACACCCTACTAGCTAAGCCTAAGTCTAATTCAGTGCTAGGGTCTAGCTTCCTACACTGATCAGCAGCTTTCTTGAAAGACTCTGGGGTCTTCTTGATTAGCGCGTCGTAGAATAAAGCGTAGAATAAGGGTATGTCCGCTTTACTAGTTAGGCTCGGGTCACGCGACTTGCTAGCTACCTCATAAGCTTGAAGAAAGTTCCTTACAGCACCTTCTAAATTACCTTTATTGCGGTCACTAAAGCCCTTACTCACTAAATCATTGAATTTCTCTATATCACTCTTGAAGAATATCATCGCTACGTCTCCTGCTTATACTTCTCTAGAAGTTCTTTCTTTAGCTTATCATATTCTTCCTGAGTTATCAATCCCTCATCAAGCATCTCCTTAAGTTCCTTCAGCTTCTCAATTATCGGGGACTTTTTCTGAGGTTGTGGTGGTTGCTGTGGTTGAGGAACTTGAGGTTGTTGAGGCGGTGCTTGCTGTTGAACGACCGGTTGTAAGAGTCCTGGCATAGCGACTAAAGCACCCATCCACCCGGCGGCCGGGGACCTACCTAAAGCTCTCATAATCTCGACAGTCTTAACTATCTCTAACACCTTATCTTCATCGCCTTTCTGGATAGCTAGCAGTAACGGGAGCCCGTATGTCGGGTCCTCCTTCTCCATCTTCTCGAGTTGTGGCAGACTCACCCCACCGATCTTAACATCTATTAATTCTAGACCCCTCTGCTTAAAGGCGTCATATATGTTACTGGCTTTTATCCTCGCGGTAACCTCGCTTAAGTTGGAGTATATGTCTATCGCGGTATACTTACTGATTTCCTGAATAAAGCTTTCTACGAAGTAATTCCTGATGAAGTCAGCAACCATAGGGGACGATATCTCCCTGACCGCTCCGGCGATCTGGGTTAGGAAGAGGACTGGATCGATAACGCGGTACCAGAACTCACCGAAGCTTTGCAGTTCAGTCATGTAGAGAGTTCTAGGACCTAACTTAACCCTAGTTGATAAACCAAACTTACCCCTGAACTGCTTTAGTGACACGAACACTACGCGTGCCTTAAAGGGGGTCTCCCCATACCCAGCGATCAGTCTGTAAGCTCTTGTTAAGAGAGGTAGGTTCTGGGTCGTTAAGACGTGACGTCCTGGCGGGAGGACATCGTATATCTTGCCGTCCCTCATGAATATAGCTGTCTCATATTCGTGAACCACTAACACAGTACCCCAACGAATATCCTCGTAGGGGTAAACCCACAGTATGTCATCAGGTCCTGAATTAACCCACTCAATAACGTTAGTCTTACTCATTACTCATCACCTCGTAAACCCTGCTAATATGTCCTCCCTCTCACTTAATTTAACTTCATACTCACTCACGAATTTCTCGATATCTGAGAGGAGGGTACTTAACTCTTCCACAGTGATACCCTGCGCGGTCAGCCTACTAGTGATCGCATTTAAGGAATTTATTAAGTCAGCTAACTGGAGATCGTGTTCAAGCATCTTAACCAGCTTCTCCTCATCCACCTTAGTCACGTGAAACAACGGCTTATAACCATACGGTGCGTGCCTAGTTTTCTCGGCCAGCGAGTCAATCCTGTAAATAAGTGATTCCACACGCTTAACGTACTCTCCTAAACCACCTCCAGAAACCATCGCAGAGTAAGAACGCCTCAAATCCTCCAAACTCTTCCTCAGCATCCTAAACAACCTATCCCTAACAACCCTGTCAGTCTCTCTAATGAGTTCTTTCTCTTTATAACCCCTATACCCAGGAAACACCATGAGAAGCTTCTCATACAACTTAAGCTCCTTCTGACTCAAATCCTTTAACACATCAGACAAAACACGTCACCTCACGACATCAATAATATTATATGGTAACACCTTAATATACCTTCAAGTCAAACACAAGCAAATAATTGATTTTCCGTCCCTAACTCAAGAAATAGTGTATTCGTCGTTTCGGGACTAGCAACTAACAAAGTTAGCTTCAAAGTATGAAACTACTAAGATAACCGTACTGTGATTAATTTAAAAATATTTGTGTTGTTTACGTGAAAAACTCTATCTTATTTCTTCTTGAAGAAGAAGCCGTAAATCGATGCTATTAAAGTCACTATTATTAAGCCTATGGTAGCAATACCGTAAGTTGATAGTGTTCCTGTGCTAGAGTCGACTTTCTGGCCTACATCATCTACTTTACTAGCTACGTTATCTATCTTACTAGCTAATGCGGACACGTCAGTCTTGGAAGCCATGTTATTACTAATTCCATTTAATGCCTGAAGTATCTCGTTGAGTTTACTCATTATGTCTGATGATCTGCTGTTGATTAGGTTTTGTAGTGTGG
>DAIRVF010000059.1:0-2586 GCA_036802965.1 Zestosphaera sp. | reverse complement strand
TTGAGTTTACCGGAGATCTCGTCTAGCTTGCTGGTTATCATGAGTGTTGCTTTTCCTAACACCTCGCCCGTATCCATGTCCACAATATTTAGTTCGTGAGCGCCCGCCACTACGAGCGGTATGTTTACCTTAATCTCGAAGGTTCCTAACTCGTTCGCTCTGTAATTTGATATCCAGTTACCGTCTAAGTATATCATCACTACCTGGTATGGGCTTAAACCAGTTACGTTCACCTTCACAAGTCCTGGAGCTGTTGTCTCAGTAGGTGTTATTACTGCCTTAACTAAGACATAGAGTGATGTGGAGCCATAGTACATCTCGTCTTCCGTATACACCTCGATTAAGTGCTCGCCTCCAGGTGTTAGCGGTACAGTGAACGTGAACTCAGCATATCCTATCTCATTACTCATTACGGTACCGATGATTTTACCGTCTAAGTATATCAGGAGCGTGGTATTGGCTGGAGCTCCCTCCACGTAAAGCAGCGCTGTATCACCTACGTGTAGGTACGGGTTCTCTAGGGCAACGCTCAAAGGCTTCATCATTACCCACTTAACCGCGTTGTATATTATGTTCCACGCATCAGGTGTGAAGTAAACGGGCGAGTTCCAAGACGTCGGCGGGAAGCTTGAGAGTAATACCCACTTAACACCGTCTGGGAATACCTTCCAAGCTATTGAGTTACCCCACGTAGTCCCGCCTACGTAGGTGTCGGCTATCGATATTCCTGAGAATCCTGAGAACCATGAGAAGTCAGCTCCTGTCCACGCTATTATCTTGATTAAGTCACCCACCTTATACCCCCTCAGTATCGGATGAGCTTTCGTGACCTTAACGTAGACCTCGCCGTAACCCCACGTATAACCAACGTAGGACGGGTCCCCGAGACATCTTCGAAGGACTTTTATACCGTAGCCGTAGCCTCCGTAGCTATCCATCCACACAACACCAACACCGACCTGGTGTGTGGCGTCTAGGAAGGTAGCAAATTCACTACATGACGGGAACGGAACACCGTAATCACCTGCCCATACGACAGCATCGTACATTCCTGCAAGCACGTCGTTAGTTAGTGCTGCCAAGCTCGTGTAATCAACAGCGTATATATCCATCGACTCTAAGAAGCTCTTTATGGAGCCCGCGTAGTCGTAGAGTATCGCTACTCTAGGCAGTCTCTTAAGTACTAAGACCCCTAAGTCTGTTGTCTCGCTCACCGAGACGCTGAAGCCTACCTGAAGTGTCTTGTAGCCAGCAGCCTTCACTAACATCGTGTAGTTGCCTTCAGGCAACCACGTGAAGAATTGACCTGTCTCGTTAGTGTAGAGCTTAATCGGGGTCCCCAAGAACTGTACGGTGGCTCCTGCCAGTATAGCACCATCACTACCCATGACCTTCCCTGTCACGAAGCCGTGCGGTAATCTCTCGAGATATACGTCGGTTCTCGTGTATAGGTAGCTCTTAAGACCTCCCTGAACTGAGACCCCGGAACCCAACTTAGTGCTCAGTATCTTGAGGACCTCGCCGATCCTAGCCTTATCGACTACTCTGCTCGAGCTCGTGAAGCTCTGCCAACCTAACATGACGGCGTTCTCTAGAACTTTCTTAGTGTTGCTCGTGTACATGCCGTCAGCGCCTGGCTCAAGATACTGCATCCAGTAGCTCTCAGCCCAGCTACCTAGGTAGTACCATGGAGCACCAGTATTCGAGACCCACTCAGCAACACCTACACCAAATCTAAGGTACCCTGTTCTCGTATCCCGCACGTACCCTAGAACGACGAATCTGCCGGTGGGGTCCGTGAAGTTATATATTACGTAGTCAGCGTAGCTCCCGGTAGCTAAGTAGAATCTATTAGGATATCCTGGTACGTCCGGAGTGGTACCATTGAATATTGGGTGGGTCATGTTAAGCATCTCAACCTGTACGTAGATTGGTGAGGGATACGCGTATAACCTACTTACTGGTGCTGGGTACCCGTTACTTATTAAGGTAGTGCTATACATGTACAGCACGTATATCCCTGGATAACCTGAGTACGAAGTGCATAACCATACTAGAGTAGCTCCAGTAGCGTCGGCTAGCGCGTGGAAAGCTAGGACGACGTCGCTCGTTGGGTAACTATAGGGCGAGGGCATCGTGTGATCTATCACCACGACAGCCGGATTTACGTCACCGTTCACCCAATCAATCAGTAATTTAGTCATGTTGTTATATTCTACTACTGGTAATCCGAGAGCCTGCACTATGGTCTTGAGGTGTGGTTGTGTACGATAATGTACGTTAGCTAAGACCACGACTGTCGGAGGTATTGGTTGCAGGTAGAAGTCCACTACCACTGTTTCTAGCGGAGCTACGACAACGTTTTCTACCGTTGCTTGCACGTATCCGGGCTTCCAAGCGTGGACTGTGTAAGTACCTGATGGAACGCTTAATTCGTAGTAGCCCCCACTATCTGTGTACGTATATACAGGCGTGCCATCTACGTACGTCCACACGAGAGCATCCGCTAAGGGCTCGTTTGTCACGGCGTTGTATACGTGGCCTGCTATGGTTCCGTTTCCTATTGGGTATAGACCAAAGTTGACT
>DAIRVF010000058.1:0-6702 GCA_036802965.1 Zestosphaera sp. | reverse complement strand
ATTATAACATGATTGATTTGGAGCAAGGAGGTCTACAGCCGGTGAACAGCTGGTTTACGCTGAGTGGGTCGGGCAAGCTTAGGGTTGATCTATACATAGTGCTTAGTGATTATAGTGGCGGTGACATTAGTGTTAATGTGGATGTGGATTTAATATATTCCACGACAAATACTGAGACCCCGCCTGAGCTTCCGTCAACGTGATCGTAGGGTGTTGTGATGAATGGTTCGCTAAGCTTACGTGTTCTTTTTGTTTTAATGTTTCTCTTCTTGTTTGGTTTTCTTACGGTTTGTTATTCTTCTCATTATGTTTTTTACCCTGTTAGTATTGGTTTCGTTCCTCAGCCCCCGCCTTTAGTGTTTAATGGTTCTAGCTTCTGTGTTTGCGGGGGGTCTTACCGTGTTGGTAGGGCTTCTCTGACTTTCAGTGATTTTGAGGGGTTGCCTGGTGGTTGGGGTTCGCTTGGTGGTTCGTGGGTTATTAGTGTTGGCGCGGGGTTTAGGGGTAATTCCTTGCGGGGGACGGATAATAATGGTGGTCCGGGCGGTTCCTCCATATATTATTGGGGGTTCAGCGTATCTTCTTACACGAGCTTCAGTGTCTCCGTTAAGGTTCGTCAAGTGACTCAGGCAGGCGGCGCTATATATATGGGGGTCACGCTACTTCAGAGTAACTCAGTAAGTTCCCGAAGCTACGAGATCTCCGTCTACGCTTCCGGAACGACCGGGTACCTAGAAATATGGTATTGGAGCGGAAACCAGTGGTCCCGGCTCTATAGGAGTACTCAGAGATTCTACGTCGACGGAACTAGGTGGTTTATCCTCTTAATCAACTATAGCAGGGTCGCGTCAACCAACACCATATCAGCTACCGTGTACGACGTGAACGGCAATGTCCTCGCTTCAGGCAGTATTCAGATAGGGGGAGCTCGATTCTTTACGCCGTCCTATGTTGGGGTGAGCGTCGATGGCTCTGGGGGTGTGGCGGGTGCTCAAGCAATGTTCGACGACTTCGTCATATCTATCGGGAGTCACATGTATGTGTTGGTTGAGGGGGTTCCTCAAGGTTATCGTGTCGAGCTCTACGATGATGAGGGTCGTTTAGTGGCTGAAGCGGTGTCGGACGGCGGGGTCGTGAGGTTAGATGTCTTGAGAGACGTGGTTGTTGGTAGGGGTTTAGGAGCTACGCTTAAGATATACGGTGAAGGCCTTAACCCTTGCTCGGTCCTAATCGAGGAGGCGGTTGTCGGAGGGGATTACTACAGGGTTTTAATTCATTCCGTGCTCGTTAACTTATCAGATCACTTAACTAGAGCTGAGATACTAGTGTCTTTCTCACCTTACTCACTCACACTACCTGAAACCCAGGTTCTCAGCGTGTTGAACCAGGACTTAATGCCCTACCACGTTAGGTTAGTTTTCTACCCGAACTCCTCCATAGTAGGTGAGGGCTTGAAACTACTTATTAAGTTATCGAACGGTACCTCAAGCACTACCTTAGTGATTGACGGGGGCACACCACCATCACAACCCGTATACACGGATTTCCTACCCATCATCACGGAAGCAAGTATTAACGTAACGATGAGTAAAGACGTTAATACTCAGTCAGATCTATCCTTAGAACTGATTTACTGTAACGACCCGATATCAAGAGGTGTCTGCGTTCACTACCCGATAACGGTTAGGGTGTGAGCATGAGTTACAAATCCACGCACTTAATAACCTTGATGGTCGTAGTGTCTTTCCTCACTTTAATACTGCTTAGTAGGTTTACGTATTTCCCGGCAAACCTCTCGTTAGTTAGTGGGTACTCTATGTATCCCTCTCTAAGACCCGGCGACCTGCTCGTGAGTCTCCACAAAGACATAGTAGGTTATGGTGTGGGGGATGTGGTGATCTGGTGTAGTAGTATCACGTACTGCACGGCACACAGAGTGGTTGAGTTGAGGGATGCGTACGTGGTTACTAGAGGAGATAATAATCCTTCTGAAGACCCCCCAATACCTGAGTCTTTCATTAAGTATCGGGTCGTCTTAGTAATACCCTTAACGATCTGGATACCTGCTTGCTTAGTTCCCGCGGGCTTATACCTAGTTAGAGAGAAAGAGAACGTGTTAAGGTTCTTGAGGGGTCTCGGAGACTTAGAGACAATGATCTTCGTAGTCTTCACGTTGATTAGCTTCGCGATAATAGCTTTAATCCCTGTACACCCACTCACAACACAATCGATGATTACCAAGCCCTCAATGAACTTAAGAAGTGTTGAGATACTTGATCCAGGCTCATTAATACTAGTAAGGTATAGTATGCGGGGCCTGAGCTTAGGTAGCGTTACCGGGTGCTTGATTGAGGTAGGTGATCAATTAATTAAGTGTAGTGCTTACACACCGGCTTCAGACAGTGTTGCGGTGATAGTACCTCCGGAAACCTACGTGAGAGCTTACGAGAATGGGTTGACGAGTTTTAAATTATTAGTCAACTTAACACTGGATAAAGGCTTCCTCGTAGGTAGCTACCCACTCCACATATCTTGGAGTAAGCTTAGCCTCTCAGTTAACGGAACCTCCCTAATCTTAAGTAACCCTAACTACGCACCAATCAACGTCACTCAAGTCAGGGTAACGTACATGAGGTACGACGAGAAAACAAGAACTCATAAGGTAGCTGAGGTAAAGGAACTACCAGGGTTCACGGTAGGTCCTAGAAACAACTACACACTACTCGTGGAGAGTAGGGGTGAGTACGCTTACGTGATGATCAAGTATTTGTTTATGGGTGACGAGATTGTTGAGCAAAGAAGAATTAACTTTAGTTAAGAGGTTACGTAAACTAGTCAAGCTAGTGTCTGCCTACTCAGTCTTCCTAGGGATTTTCATGATTTACTTAGCCGTAACCCCCGCTTACGTAGTTGACGGGGTGATTAAGGGGTATGTCGCCCTAACACACAGCGAGATATTCTTTTATGGGACCCCCGTAAGGCTTGACACGCTCTCCAGCGCTAGCCTCTTTTTCATACCGGTACTCATATTAAGTACTTACTTAATACTCGCCGGGATAGCGACACTGTATTTATTCTTTAGAGGTAAAGACGTGAGCATAGGCATTAAGTGGTTGTTTGGGGGAGCTCTCTCCACACTGACTTCCTCAGGACTTGTCTACGCCGTCATCAACAAGGTAATCATGATTACTGCCGCGTCACTTAACCTAAGCCTAGATCACGTAACGTCGGCCGGGACTCTCTACCTAGGTTCTTCTAGGGTCTCCCCAGCTTATCCCACGGGATACTTAATATCTCCTCCAGTAATTTTCTTGGTGACCCTGACCTACGTGATATTAGCCGTAGTCACATACCTACATATGGCGTTGATAGAGGAACTTAAGCTAGGTAGGCATTCTCTCTACAGAGAGATTAAGTACAGAGTAGTAGGTTCTTGAAACAAACTCCATCAACGTTAGTGCTTCAGTAACTTCCTCTAAGAGAATTAGTCAACCTGGTTAAGTTTTTATTTGTTTGACTATATTTAGACTTGTGGGTGATAAGATAATTGACTTCCTTAAGTGAGGGAATACTCCCGTCAGCTCTAGGCTTGTTAAACGCTTTCCTAGTCCTCTCTATAATAGTCCTCATACTCTACCTTTATAGGCGGTTAGTAATAGAGAGGAGATTTAAAGCTCCAGCACCCGCTCAAGCGAGAGAAGAGGGGGAGTCCATCGCTGAGGAAGAATTAAGAGAGGAGAAAACCCCGAATACTCGAGAACTCGCGGCCGCGGTTGCTGCGGTAAAGCACCACATTAAATCCACGCTAGGACGTGGTGCCGGCCCATCTGGAGCTCTAAAAATCACCTCATACTGGGTCTTGAGCTGGTTGAACGAAGCAACGCAAACACTAGATCATAATCCCTACCTAAGGATGAGGGAAACTACCGGCGGATACGCTAGCGGTTCTTAATCCTTAGGAAGCGAGAACCCATCACACCAATCGACGCGCTGAATCTCAGTTCTCGTTGAGCTATCCTAGAATCCTCAAAAGTTTTTCTACTACCTCACGAGCGTTCCTACCTACTATCCTTATCATGGCTTCCTTACCCACGTCTCCCGTGTCGTATATGATGTCCGGAGTTCTCCCACCACACTCCCTAAGTGCTTCCCCCGCAATCCACTTAAGACTACTACCCTCAACCCTCTTAGATTCCTCGGGCTCCTTCGTCCTATCAACACCAACAACTAAGTAACCTAATTCAGTCGCTTTCTTCACGTATTTCTCGTCATACCTGACGTTCATCGCCGACCTGATCTCAGGGTTACTCCTCATCAACTCGATGACTAACCTAGCTAGGTGTGATGACGCGCCGAACTTGACGGGACCCACCACCTTAACGCCATCTCCGTACCTCACAACCCTACCCATAACCCCTGCGATGTCATTAACTCCCCTCACGTAATGCGCTGGTATACTCTCTACTAGGTTCATGCCTACCTCAGGCACCACCTCACGAACCTTCTCAGAATACCTGAGTAATTCTTCTAAGGCTCCCTCAACACTCGCTAGAGTTAAGTATTTGTGTGCCGGCACCTCAACCCAAGCCGTCGGGTTGACTGGACAGTGACCCCTGCCTACCGTGATCCCGAATTCTATGGCTTTAGTCACGAATTCCTTAGCTTTGGTTACTGCGTCAAGCACGCTCAAGCCCTTAGCTAGGTGAGCGGCTATAGCTGCTGAGAAGACGCAGCCCGTCCCGTGAGTGCACGCGTTACTTATCTTCGGACTACTTAAGACGTGGTACTCACCCCTCCAGTAAAGAACGTCCGTGGCCTCACCACCTTCTAAGTGCCCTCCCTTAACTACTACGGCCTCGCAAGAGTATTCCTCAGCTATCTTCTTCGCCGCGAGCTTAGAGTCTTCTAAGCTCCCTATCCTGATTCCTGAGAGGACCTCTGCCTCAGCCTTATTAGGGGTCACTACCTTAGCTTGAGGTAATAATTCCTTCTTCAGGACTTCAACAGCTTCTTCTTTGAGTAACCTAGCACCGCTCTTAGCTATCATGACTGGATCCACTACTAGAGGGAAGGAAAACTCCTTAACCGCCCTGACCACGGAACGTATTATCTCGCTACTACTTAACATGCCGGTCTTGCCCGCGTCAATACCTATGTCCTCAGCCACTACCCTGATCTGCTCGTAGACTACGTCGGGGGGTATGTCGTGTATCGCGGTGACTTCACGAGTGTTCTGAGCTGTCACGCTCGTGATAGCTACGGTCCCGTGAACACCTAAGGCAGCGAAGGTCTTTAAGTCTGCTTGAATCCCCGCACCACCACCTGAATCACTACCAGCTATCGTGATAGCCACTCTCCACAAACGAGTACCCATTCTCCCACCAAATTTTAGGTTATCACTAAAGAATAAAAACCTTAATAACTAGGTTTTATTGGTGAGCTAAATGGAGTCTCTAGAATCGAGGATTTCTAAAGCTATATGGAGGTCTACGGCTGAAGACTGGTTAAAACTAATTAACACAGACGTCGTGGTAGTTGGTGCAGGTCCTTCAGGTCTTACGGCAGCAAAGTACTTAGCTAGCTCAGGTCTTAAGACCGTGGTTTTAGAGAGGAGACTGAGCTTCGGCGGGGGTATAGGGGGTGGCGGCATGCTACTACATAAGATAGTTGTTGACTCAAGAGCTCTCCCGATACTTGAGGAATTCAGGATTAATCACGAGTACTTGAGTGAGTACGACCTATACGTGCTGGATTCCTCAGAGTTAATGGCTAAGCTAGCTGCCGGGGCGATAGACTCCGGTGCTAAGATAATTCACGGCATAACTGTTGAGGATCTGATAGTTCGTGAAGACCCTTTCAGGGTTGTCGGGGTGGTCGTGCAATGGAGTGCCGTACCCCTAGCAGGACTCCACGTAGACCCCCTATTCATCTACTCTAAAGCAGTAGTAGACGCTACAGGACATGACGCGGAGGTTCTGAGGATCCTTGAGAGGAAGAACCCGTCCGCAGGCGTTAAATTATTGGGTGAGAGATCAGCCTACTCGGAATTAAGTGAGGCAAGAGTTGTTGAGATGACCGGTAAAGTGGTTGAGGGACTTTACGTTACTGGGATGGCCGTAGCCGCGTTAAAACACATCCACAGGATGGGACCCATATTCAGTAGCATGCTACTCTCAGGCAAGAAGATAGCTGAGGAGATAATTAGGGAGGTTAGGTAGGGACCTCAGCTATGGATAAACCCTCAAAAATCTTGTGGGGAGAGGTAAGTAAGGTTTTCAACGCGATAATCAAACACCCCTTCATAGAGGAACTGAGTAAGGGCACGCTGGACGAGGGGGTATTCAAGTATTACGTGGTTCAAGACGCGCTATACCTAGACGAGTACTCACGCGTGCTAGCAACGCTCGCTGGGAAAGCACCCAGGGAGGAGTGGGTTAAGATATTCGCTGAAGACTCGGTAGCGATACTAGAGTTCGAGAAAGCACTCCACAACGAGTACTTCAGTATCTGGGGCATCACGCCCGAAGACCTTAAGAAGACGCTCTTAACCCCTACTAACATGGGGTACGTGAACCACTTATGGAGAACGATCTTACTACATGAGTTTCCTGTCGGTGTGGCCGCGGTAACCCCCTGTTACTGGATATATCTCGAGGTCGGGCGCTACCTAGAGAGGGTGGGGTCACCGCATAAGCTCTACAG
>DAIRVF010000057.1:0-6702 GCA_036802965.1 Zestosphaera sp. | reverse complement strand
CGTTAAGACCGTCACCTATTTTCGCGGCATTCATTAACGCGTTACTTAATTCACGTAGGTCTTGACTTAACGAAATCCAGAGTTTTTATAATATATTGAATACTTTAAGTAAGTTAGCACTTATTTTCTCTGATAGGTCTCTTATGCGGGGGGTCGAACTCAATGAGTTTTAGATCTCTTGTGAACCTAAGTAGCGGTAAGTACTTATTGTTAGGTAATGAAGCGATAGCTCGCGGGGCTTTAGAAGGCGGTTTAGGTTTCGCCGCCGCCTACCCAGGCACCCCATCCTCAGAAATTCTTGAAGCACTAATTTCTGTGAGAGATCTCCTTGGTATTTACGCTGAGTGGAGCGTGAATGAGAAAGTGGCTTTCGAAGCTGCTTACGGCGCTTCCTTGGCAGGCGTTAACGCCTTGACAGCTATGAAGCACGTCGGCATGAACGTGGCTGCAGACCCCTTAATGAGTTCTGCTTATACAGGTGTTGAGGGTGCTCTAGTCATCGTTACAGCTGACGACCCAAGCATGCATAGTAGTCAGAACGAGCAAGATAATAGGTGGTACGGTGTTCACGCCTACATACCCGTCTTCGAACCTTTTGATGCTGACGAAGCGAAGAAAATGACCAAGCATGTCTTCGAGTTTAGCAGGAGGTTTAAGCACCCGGTAATACTGCGCACCACCACTCGAGTTAGTCATAGTAGGGGTGTCGTCGAGCTAGGACCTATACCGGAGGTGAGGGTTAAGGGGAAGTTTAATAAGGAGGATAGGTTTGTCATTGTGCCCGCTAACGCCAGGAAGAACAAGATTAAGTTGTTGGAGAAGTGGGAGGAGATTTCCGAGGTAGTTAATGAGGTTCCTTTCAACAGGATTGAGGGTGACGGAAGAGTACTAATCATTGCTTCCGGTAATGCTTATGGTTATGTGAGGGAGGCATTAGATTACTTCAAGGTTAGGGAGAAGGTTAAGGTTCTTAAGATAGGTACGCCTGTGCCGTTGCCTAAGGAGTTACTCATAGAAGCTGCTGAGGAAGTCGATAAGATACTCGTTGTTGAGGAGCTTGACTCGCTGGTTGAGACGAGTGTTAAGTCGGTGTTACATGATTCAAGAATCGATGTGGAGGTTAGGGGTAAGGACCTAATAGGTTATGAGTTTGAGTTAAACCATTTGAGGGTTAGGAGAGCAGTAGCTAAGTTCCTAGGTCTTGAGTACTCAGCTCCTCAAACTATTAATCGGCCTGCTATAGAAGTGCCTGCCAGAATACCTATCTTCTGTCCTGGATGTCCGTACAGACCTCTCTTTTTTGAGTTGAGGAGGCTAGTTAATCAGGAGAAAATACCCTACATCGCGTCAGGGGATATAGGGTGTTACTCGCTAGGGTATAACCCCCCTTACAAGATGCAGGACGTAATGATCGAGATGGGGAGTAGTATAGGGGTTGGGTACGGGCTCAGCGTAACCACGGACGACAACGTGTTAGCCATAATAGGTGATTCCACGTTCTACCACGCCGGCCTGCCACCGCTCGTGAACGCTGTTTGGCATAGGAAGCCTATGGTGGTCATAGTGTTAGATAACGAAGTTACCGCCATGACAGGTCATCAACCGGCTCCTTCAAGTAAGGACGGCGGGGAAACACTCCGCATACCTATAGAAAACATCGTTTCAGGGCTTGGCATTAGGTTTGTCGAGGTGATCGATCCCTTCGACATTAAGGCTGTTAGGGAAACCGTTAAGAAGGCGCTGAATTACGTTAAGGAGTTTAAGGAGCCTGCCGTCATAATCGCTAGGAGGAGGTGCGCGTTAGAGGTTGTTAGAGACCTTAGGAAAGCTAGTGTTGAGATAGTTCCTTACGTGGTCTTGGAAGACAGGTGTGTTGGTTGCGGTATCTGTTATGATTGGTTTGTCTGCCCGGCTATAATGCCTAAAGATAATAAGAAGGCTTGGATAGATCCAGAGTTGTGTGTTGGGTGTAGTGCGTGCGCTCAGGTATGCCCTACGAAAGCTATAATCCCGTTAAAAACATACGATAAGGAGAGCGTTGAGAAGTTCTGGAGGTGACTGTGATGCTCAACGTCCTCATATCGGGGGTTGGTGGTCAAGGACTTCTAACCCTCTCTAGGGTGCTCGGTCAGGCAGTACTCAACGAGGGTCTTAAAGTCGTGATATCTGAGACTCACGGGATGAGTCAGAGAGGGGGGTCGGTAACAGTCTTCCTTAGGATAGGGGACTCCGTAATGGCTCCTTTACCGCCTGAAGACGACATACACCTCCACATATCGATGGAGCTCATAGAAGCGGCTAGGTATACATACCTACATAACGCGAGGACGATCCTGGTAGCTAACAATAAGATCATCAGGCCGTCAATACCTGGCGTGAGGGTCCCCCACAGGGACGAGTTGATCAGCGCCCTCGCGAAACACAGCCCCTACTTCTACTTAGTTAACGCTTCAGACATATCGTTAAAGCTGGGAAGCGCTGTAGGAGCTAACGTGGTCATGATAGGTTTCGTGACCTACCTTCTAGAGAAAGCATCAATTATAACCAGTAAGAACTCCGTGCTGAACGAGATCCTCAAACTAGGAGCTAAGGAAATCAACGCTAAACTTTTCGAAGCAGGGTATCAGGAAGCTTCAACTAAAGTAGACGAGAAGACAATAGAAGTCCTGAAAACGATCACACATCCTTAGCCCTCGAGAACAGCTCCCGCGGACTACTCACTCCTCACAGAATAGCTCACCTACTCAATAACCGTTCCCATAAATCATTAAATCCTCATAAAACTATATGAAAACGGAAACAGCAGCCAAACGCAACACACTTAAAACCATTTTGTAGGATTTAATCATAGATGATGAGCCTTGTAAGGTCTGATTAAATGATGTCAACCAGGCTTCTGAACAAGACTAATTCACATAGTGGAAGTTTCGCCCTTTAGGGCGGAGAGGTGTTTTTGTGTCTTAGCAAAAGATTTATAATCTTTTGCTACTATTAAGTAAGTGGTGTTGGGTGTGGGCGAGCTTAGCGGGCTGTGAGCCCACACCTCCCCACAGGCTGACGGCGGGGCCTGAGCAGTGATGCCGTGCCCGTGGGGGCCACCGAAAGATGAGGGAGAGCCCCAGAGGGCACAGAACCCTTGCCCTTCAGGGCGGGGAGCCGTCAGCACCTACAGCTAAAGCTACCTTAACCTTAAGTATAGGGATTCTCAGCACGTCTCACGCACTACTAACGTGTCATTGATCAAGCTTTCAAATAACTACTAAAATTGAATAACGCTTAGGTTCTACGATATTCGTGCTAGGTAGTAAGGTTTTAAAACCCGTAAACAAGCATTTCGTTGGGTATCTCTAGTATGCTTGGTGATAAGAGGTTTCTCTTAGTGACGGCTCTCATTCTTCTCCTAGTATTGAGTACCGTCACGTTATTGAACGCTGACGAGATCTCCACCTTGTTTAGTTCTTGGCTTGAAGGGAGGTCTAGGATGCTCGTGAAGCTTAAGATAAGGTTGCCGCAGGTAGGGTGTCACTAACCGTAAGTTACTATAAAGCAGTGAGAGATGACACTCAATGCGCGGCACCGGTTATCAAGGTTTAAGCCACGCACTACTACTGGTGGTGGTATAAAGATAATGATCCGTGAAATTATGAAGTCCTCGTAGCGCCAAGATATCCATAGATTTTTGATTAATCATTAAATCCTTTTATCACGTCCTTTCATGAAAATAATATTAAGGTAAACGAAGCAGTTAGGTTTCCCATCACAACTTCAACATTATATTAAAAAGTAATGAACAGCTGTGTTTACTTGGTTTACTAGTTGAGTAGAGGTCAGTAGGGGGTTTGGAGCCGCCGGCGGGATTCGAACCCGCGACCCCCGGCTTACGAGGCCGGTGCTCTACCCGGCTGAGCTACGGCGGCTCACGCCAAGTATTTTTCGTGTTAGAGTTTTTAGGTTTTATCGCAACTGAAAGCCCTGCCCTAAAGAGTGGGGAGGGGTCAGTGTTTTCTCTCGTCCTCTCGTTCATCACTATGTTCTCCTAGTTCCTTTCTTATCGAGTCTTGCAATTCTTTTATCTTCTTTGCTTGCTCTAGTGCTTTCTCTATCCATTCTTTGCTTGATTCTATGCCCTTCCTCGTGAAATACGCTATTGCCTCACTCCTGCTTTTGAAGATTCCCGCATCTACTAGCTGATCTACCACCTCTAAGTCTTTCTCCTTAAGTCTTATTGAGATTACTTGAGTAGACTTAGTTAGTGATTCTTCAAAAGCTTCAATAGCTCTCTCAACACCCTCCACGACGCTCTCTATTGTGTCTTCAAGTCCTTTAAAGATCTCTCTCGTGTACCTGTGAGGTCCTACACCGATGAACATCTTAAAGCCTTTCCTTCCTCGCTCCTTAAGTGCTTCATTAACCTCATTAATCTTCTCAAGAATTTCTTCAAGACTCTTCTTCAGGTAGTCAATAGATTCCTTAACTTCACTCTCACTAAGCTTAGATTCCCTAATCCACTCACTCAACTTACTTAACGAACCCCTGAAATCCCTCAAGACCTTCGATATTCCCTCAGACCACTTTCTGAAAGCCCTGTAGTACTCGCCACTCTCATATAATTCCTCAACTTCCTCAGAAAGTGTGTCAACACGTGACTTAATTTCGTTCATCAATCTCTCCAACTCCTTCCTAAACTCTTCACCCATATTCTCACCGAATTTACTTAAATTACAGAGCTTATAAGTATTTTGGTATTTTCAATTACTGAATTACTATATTACAACAATACATAAAACCGAGAATTTTAGTTATAAAATTCCTGATAAGACGCTATGTCTGGATCATGAAAGTCTGGTGTAGGCGATTATTATTAACTGCGTTAAATCATAATTAATAGATTGATAACGAGTTATTTATTGGTGGTGAGGCCTTGAAAGTCTACGTTACCTTCCTAGGTAGAGCTAGCGACTTGGTTGAGGGTAGGAGAGTGTATGAGGTTGAGTTAAGTGATGGATCTACGCTAGCGGATCTCCTTAAAGTCATTAAAGACAAGATTAGTAGGAGGGTTGGGGAGGGGATTCTTGAAGGAAGGCTCTTTCTTTACATATCAGTTAACGGGGTTGGCGTATTCAGCTTAAACCACGTGCTCAGAGACGGTGATAGCGTGACCTTCCTGACCCCGGAAATGGGTGGTTAGTTTGGCTTAAAACACATAACTGAAGGTCTTGATCCTTAGTCATTCATGCCTCAACTATCCTTACTAACCCGGCTACCTCCAAGAGTAATGCTAGGTGAGACTTAAGTAGTGTTAGGGAGCCTTTCGAGTATCTATGAGCACCTACGGTTAAGTAGTCTGAGGTTATCGTGACCGGCACGTTGCCTTCGGAGTCTAGGAGACCCATCAAGACAAGCTTCTCATACTTCCTGACTGCCTTAACCAAGATACTCAGGAACTCTATGTCAACGTTTGCGGTGTCTAACGTGTTGGGGTCTGTTTCCAGGATCTTACTTAACCTAACGTTCGCTAGCTTCTCAGAAATGTCTTTAATCATTGCTACCTCTTTCTCGCAAACCTCGATGACAGGGATACTCAAGCACCAATCCATTAATGACGTGACCTCTCTAACGATGCCTTCAACAACCTCCCTACTCAGCCTAGCTAACTTTAAGTCAGTCAACTCATTCTTAAGCAGGTCCTTAAGCACTAAGACGCCCCGTTAAAAATTAAGGCAACCACCGAATAAAAATCCGTTAAATTATCTCAACAACCTCGTTCAAGGCTAGGTAGACAGCGACCCACCCAGGCACGACGATGCTCCTACCCTTAACAAGCCTTAACTCGTAATCAAGTATTCTTACCTCCCTCTTAGAAGAAAATAGTGGTCTTACCTCGATGTCCTTCCTGAAAGGTGATAAGCGTGGGCTGAGGGAGAAGCTCACTAATTCTGACTCGCTAGATAGTAGAGTCACCTTAAAACCTGTCTTACCGTTCAAGGTATTCACAACCCTAGCCAGCTTAGTGAGGTCCGGTGTGACTAACTCGTCTATCTCTACCTTGACACTGCTTAAGGCCTCGTCGAAACTCATGGTTGGGTCAGTCTCCAGTAACTTAAGCGTTCTAGCATAGAGTGCTGTGAGTTTAAGAGACTTTGCTTTCCTACCCTTACCAACGAGCTTCTCAGCCTTCCTCAACTTAATGAAGTCAACCAACTCCTTCCTCTGTTTCGACGTGAGCTTCATCCAATCCTCGTCCCTCGACCTCACCAAGGTGTGGAAGCCTCGATGACCGGTGAAGTACGTCTTGATCTCGCTCATGCTGAAGCCGAAGAAGTACGTCAGAATATCAAGCAGTTTTAACTGCTCCTGCTTACCGACCTCCACACAATCCTCACTAACTACGCTCAGTGACGCCTCAGGAACTAATTGGTACTCTATCGTGCTACACTCCGGTAAGTGATCGACGTCTATGTCGAAGAATAACTCAGCGAATATATATCCTTTATCCTCTATCTTCTGTGCTGCGGGGTCGCTGTAGAGAGCCACTGAGTAGTAAGAGTTTTTAGGGGTTTCCTTGACCAGGAATTCCCTGAACTCAGCTACGTTCTGGAAGGATAGGTGCCTGACAAAGCTCCCGTTAAGTGTTTGAAAAGCGAATTCTCTGAGTATGAAGTCCTCGGGTAGTATGAACTCACTCGATGTCCTGTAATACTC
>DAIRVF010000056.1:0-6757 GCA_036802965.1 Zestosphaera sp. | reverse complement strand
ATATTGGGTCGCGTTAGCAAAGTAAGTTCTCATGATGGAGTCATTTACTTAGTTGAGAAAATGTAGCGTAAGAACTCCTAAACCTCGGTCTCTGAAGGTAAGTAGGTTATTAGTATTCCTTGAAATCTCCTAGCCCACCACTTCAGGTATTCCTGTGTAGATTTCCTTTCCTCAACACTAATCATGAACTTCTTCTTAGCCCACTCAACCTCCTCGTTTCTTATGATTCCGTCACCCTTGCTAGCAGCGAGTCTTAAAAAAGCGTCTAGCTCTGCGAGAGAGAACCACCTACTTAATTCCACGATCCTGTCTATCACGGAGTCTTCCGCGAACTTGATCGCGTATCTCCTAGCGTTATTGAGTATGGCTTTCCTCCTCATCTCCCTGTCAGGGTACCCTAAGACTATGGTCGTATCTATCCTGCCAGGTCTTAAGAGTGCCGGATCTATTAAGTCTGGGTTATTAGCTGTAAGTATTGTGAAAGGTCTTTCAGGTCTCTGCAGGTGGTAGAGGATGGTTGAGATCTCGCTCACGTGAGCTTCATGTATGGTGTACTTCCTGGAAGATATGAACTCAGCATCATCTATCACTAAAGCAACCCTGTTCTTCTGCTTGAATATCTGCTGAAATATTGCGTTAAGAGCTTTCTCGGTAGCGCCGTACCACATAGACCTGTAGTTCTGGGGTCTTAGCTCTATCACGCTTAGATTAAGCGCTGACGCCAGAGCCTCAGCTAACACGGTCTTGCCTACGCCTGGAGGTCCCGTTATGAAAGCCCCCTTAGCTGAGAAGGTGAGGCCTTTGAATATGGGGTTGATTAGGACTATCCTAATCTCCTCTATCAGCTTATGGGGCAGGTCGCTTAAACTCCATGAAGGTCTCCTTATAGGTATCCTTATGTCCCTGTACTCGTTCCCGTCGCTCACGATGACTCGGAGCTCGCTGTGTTCAACAGGTCTTAAACTAACGACCGAGATTGGCTGAAGCACTTCGTAGGGAGCGATATCTATTCTCTGCTTCCCTAAGTCCTCCACAAGTCTCGACCAACAATTACTCACTACACCCGCAACCCTGCTCTTGATTTTCTCGTCTTCCTCGTCAGGAGATACTAAAATCACGACAGGTCTTAAACCCTCAACCTCCTTACCTTCCGCGAAGGTGATTGAGGCTGAGAGTAGCTCGGCTCTCTTAAAACCTCTCAGAACCAGGCCTAGTATTCCGTAATACTTCTTCCTAGAAACTATCTTGGAGAATATGTTGAGTGAGAGCGGTACTAACGCAAACGAAATATCGCTTTCCTTCACCGTGAACCTTGACCTAATCTTCAGGTAGTACGCGAAGTCTAGGTTCTCAAGGTTCTCCAAGTAGTTGTAGTGTTTGCTAAGTGTTGCGAGGAGTCTGTAGGATACGTATGAGTCTCTGTAAGGAACGTAAGACACGAAGAGATTCTTAACGTCTCTGTAGAGATTACTCCAAAGCACTTTAGCGTCTTTAAGTTTCCTCGACATCTCTAACCCAATGTAGGATACTCAAACAACACATATAAACGTATCTCCGGTAAGGAACCTAGCTAGCCACATTCACTTAATTAGTTCTTCCTAGAATAATTTCTTAGGGGTTATGGGGTGTTAAGGGTAGCGGTAGTGCCTGTTGGTGGTGAGGCCGTTAGGTTAAGGCCACTCACTATAGAGACTTCGAAGAGCATGGTGAGATTCCTTAATAAGCCTTTACTAGAGTTAGCTTTGCTTCGATTAGCTAGGTCAGGTATTAAGGAGGTCTACTTAGGTGTTAGGGGTTACTACAATTACAAAGACTTATTCGATTACTTCAGGGAGGGTTACTGGTTTAAGGAAAGATACGGTTTAAGGGAGGATCTGAGAATTCGCTACATGCCTAGATACGACACTCTCGGCAACGCTGACGCCGTAAGAATAATCATGGAGTATTACGAGATTAAGGAGCCTGTCGTGGTGATTCAGGGAGATAACTTATTCAATTTAGATGTTCAGGAAGTCTTTAAGGAACACTCAAGGAAGAATGCTTTCATGACGATAGGACTTAAGGAAGTTGAGGATGTAAGAGAGTTCGGGGTCGCCGAAGTCTGTGAGGATTTAAGGATAAGGAGGTTTGTCGAGAAGCCGAGGCCGGAGGAGGCTCCGAGTAAGCTAGCTAACACAGGGATTTACGTGATTAATGCGGAGATAGTGGATTTCTTTAGGGAGGGTGAGGGTAGGAAGCTCCTTAAGGAGGGTAGGATGGATTTCGGGAGTGACGTGATACCTAAGCTGATAGAGTTGGGGTTTCCTGTGTACGGATACTTAGTGAGTGGTTATTGGTTTGATGTAGGAACTCCTGAGAGATACTTGAAAGCCATGACCTACTTGCTCTATAACATGAGGGTTGAGGATCTGGAGGCTAAGGAGATATACGGTGGTGTATTAGGGATGGGTAAATCTAAGATGTCTCAGAATTTGCATGAAACTATACGTAGGAGAATACTTGAAAAAGACCTTATCTTCGTAGGTAAGGCGTTGGTAGGTAGGCACGTATCCATAGGCAGTAAATGCTACGTAGAGGATTCAACAATAGACAATTACGTTGTTGTGGGGAATAGATGCGAGATAGTTAGGTCGGCAGTCATGGACAGGGTTAGGATAGGTGATAGGGTCAGGATCGTTGACTCAATTATCGGTAGGCACGCGCTCATAGGCAGCAATACCACGATAATAAACAGCGTGATAGGGGATAATTCTGTGATAGGGGATAACGTTAGGTTGGTTAACGTGAGGGTGTGGCCGCACGAGCAGGTATCGAGTAACGCGGCTATAGAGAACTACGTCGTCAGACCACATTACACGCAACAATACTGAGAGGGACCTACCTTGATAATCGCACCTTCACAGATAAGGAAAGTGTGGATTATTACGTTTGAGTACGCGGGCTTAAAGAAGGTTGGTGGTTTAGGTGAGGCAGTCAAGAACATATCAGTAGCTTTAGGTAGCTTAGGTTATGAAGTAACCGTGATCATGCCTTCACACGGGATTAACGCGGGTCAAGTTTTAGAGGGTGTTACGTGTAGTGGGGTGCGTGTTGGAGAGGACCGGTGGCATTATCCCTATAACATAGGGTTTAGTTCCTTGAACGTTAATGATAAGGTTAGGGTCGTGTTGGTCAGGGGGAATGACTCCAGGACGTCCACAATATTAGAGGACCCCTACGTCTACGGCAGGGTTGAGGAGAAAGCTTGTCTACTATGTAAGGCTTTAATATGCTTAGCCGAGTACCTAGGCTTTCCGGACATTATTCACAGCAATGACTGGCATTCTGCGTTAGCCGCTATCACCTTGAAAATATACGCGGAACATAAGGGTCTAGCACTTCCGTACCTACATCAAGTACACTTACCCGGCTCCCCTAGGTTTTCCTGGCACTACGCATCGCCTGAATGGTGCGGGGTTCCGGTAGGTCAGCACCGTGTTTGGAGGGTTTGTTGCCATCGCCTTGAGAACACGTACGATTTGTGGAGGTCCGTGGACGGTAATTTAGAGGCGTTCGCCGTGTTAGAAGCTGATGCCGTTGCTACGGTAAGTCGCAGCATGATTGACGAGTTGCTGGGTAGGTATGGTGATTGGATTAGGGAAAAGACCTGCTTCATCTATAACTCAACTGACTGGGACTTGAGGGAGGTGGTTGATTATGCTTCAAGGAGTTACGGGGAGGTTGATAGAGCTAGGTTGAGATGGGTCGTGGTCAGGGATTTGCTCAACAGGTATAGGAGTCTCGGTCAGCTAACCGAGGGAGACGCTTTAGTGCTTAGTACCGGGCGCTTAACGCCGCAGAAAGGCTTCGAATACCTGCTCAGAGGTTTTAGGAGGGTGGGGGAGGGTTTAAGACTAATCATACTCGGCGTTCCGGTAGGTGATTTAGGTTATGAAGACTACATACGTCAGCTAACACTAGACTTAAGCGGGAGAGCAGTCTTAATCACTGAGAAAATAGATCAACAAATGTATAAGTTACTACATTACGTAGCCAACGCTTTCGTAGTTCCCTCAATTTACGAACCTTTCGGAATAGTGGCTGTTGAATCGATGGCTGTCGGCACCCCGGTAGTAGCGAGTGACGTCGGGGGGTTGAACGAGATAATCAGCGACTTAAGGCTTCGAGAAGACGGTTGTGGAATTAAGGTTCAGCCAGGTAATGAGTCAGAATTAGGTGAAGCTATACAGAACCTATCATACCTAACGCTAATTAGCGAGACAGGTAAGGGTATTGAATACCTGACGTACGAGAACCTGAAACAACTAGCTCGTAAAGACCCGGCGATAGGACACGTAGTTAGGGAAAACTGTGTTAAGCACGTTGAACAGAACTTTAGATTACGTAACACAGCTGAGCAAGTAGTTAGGTGTTATGAGTTAAGTAGGAAGATGGCTTACTATAGAGCAATGACTTAGGTCATTACGACGTCGTAGCTCATCAACAGAAGTCCAAAAACACGTGAAAACCTTATATAACCCTTCTTACTAACATACTCTTATGTGAGTGGCATGGATGGCTTGAGCTCTTCTCTGATAATGTGCGAGGATTTCTGTAGCGAGTTTTGTGAGTTGAAAGAAGATGAAGAGCTTGAATTATGCTTAAACTCATGTATGAGGTATTGTCTTTCAGCAAAAGACTAAGTAGGACTTGACCACTCACCTAGGTAGTTGAATTCCGTCTAAAGATTTAAAACTTACTGAGCTAACAATTGTAGTGGCTAGAATAAGATGATTTCAGGGACAGGACATAATGAGTTTAGTGTCAGAGGGGGTAATATTTGCTAGATTTTTCTACCCTTATTTTCATGATCGTTCACTGGGCTCTGATAGATTCTGTTGATCCTTGCGTATTCGCGCTCTTCGTAGCTATATTGATTTCCGCATCATTAATAAGTGTCAGACACTTGATTAAGGTAGGGTCTGCCTTCATATCATCGATTTTCCTCGGGTACTTAGCCTTCGGCGCTCTACTAAGGTTCTTAGCTGGGGGGTTACCTAGGTGGTTATTAAGTATTGCAACACTGTCTTACGGCCTAGTTATGCTAGTTAATAGTCTCAGGAGCGGTGAAGTCGCTACCCAGCTTTTCGTATGTAGAGAAGATGAACTACCTTGCAGGATAATCAATACCTTAAAACTCAACAAAATCTCGGGAACAGAAGTCTTATCAACAGTTATAATAGGGTTTATAGCATCCTTCACCTTACTCCCATGCAGCGCAGGTCTCTACATAATCTACAACATCATAATGTTAGAGTACGGCTTCTTGACATGGTTGTTGGCATCCGTGTTATACGTAATCATATTCGAGACCCCCTTAATACTGATATTACTGTTCTTCGCGGGTTTCTCCAAGATTAAAAAAGTTAACGAGACTTTAATGAGTAAACAAAAGATAATTAAGATAATCGGGTCACTAATCATGATTGCTGTGTCAGTCTACATGCTTATTTCAACTTAAAACTTTATATTGCTAAAGTAGTAGCGTATTCGGTGATCTCTAACGAGTGAAGTGAGTGGTGAGCGGGAGGAGATCACTTGGGGTATAATAGCTTGGATTATACCATTGGTAGGAGCCATACTAGCACTGACTCTAAGACCTAACTATAAGTATGCTAAGTACTGGTCATATCTAAACTTATCATTCTTCATAGTGACAGTCGTGAGCGCTATCATAACGGGGATCCTAGGCCTCATACCCATCATTGGCTGGATCATAAGCACTCTAGTATGGGTTGCCTTACTTATTTTGTGGATTATAGGAATAGTTAAGTCAGCAGGCAACGTGTATTGGAAGCCTCCGGTAATATACGACATAGCTAGAATGTTAGGTATTGAAAAGATATGATTACGTGAGAGTTTTTATGAGATAATTACGTTAACGGTTTCTCAACACGTTTTTATGCTTTATTCGAATAGAAAGTGGTGTTAGAATGGGCAGTGTTGAGATTAAGGAAAGGGAGTTAAGGATTGGAGATGTTAATCAGTTATGGTTTGAGTATGATAGGCAGACAGACATTCTCTACATAAACTTTGGTTACGACATAGAAGAAGCTGATGAAGCTTTGCTCACGGAAAATAATGTGGTCGTGAGGATTAAGGAGGGCAGGGTAGTCTCCCTCACAGTATTCGATTTCATGAAGAGAATAGGTTTTGAGACATGAGCATCTCATCAATAATCAAAGAAGTCAAGTCTGCTGCAAGACCCTACGAACTCCTGGAGCTGGTCGTGAGGTTATCCTCATATCACAGAATACAGGGCTCGCGTGAGTTGCTGGAAGCAGGCGACTTCATGAGAGGGTTCTTAGAAGAAGCAAGCAATGAAGTGAGTGTCGAGGTTTTCAGCTACGCGAATCCCCCAAAGTGGTTGAGCCCCTTAGTTGGTTGGGACTTGATTGACGGCGAAGTACGTGTCACGTACCCGGAAAGAGGGGTTCTTTCCTCAGTCAAGAAAGCTTCTGCAGCAGTCGCAGCACACTCACCGCCAGGTGAGTTCTCAGGCCGGGTTAGTTACGCGGAAAGTGAGGATCTAATACCTGATGATGTTGAGGTATTGCTAACCAGTAACAGGAGTTTAGACATGTATTTCGAGGCTGTCAGAAAGGGAGCTAAGGCTCTCTTAATATATAGGAGAGACGCTCCCCCGAAAGGCATTCCATACATAGGTCTTTTCCCCACCCCAGACGAAGCTTACAAGATGAAGGCTCCAGTATTATGT